>JAZOBI010000082.1:0-27605 GCA_045595885.1 Faecousia sp.
ACTGTTTCCGCCGCTGCCATGGAAGCGGATCATACCGCCATCGCCGTCCTGGCGGAAAATGGCATCGCGCTGACAGAAAACCAGCCCATGACCCGCTCCGATGTAGCCATGACGCTGTACAGAGTGAGCCAGCTCTCCCCCCCCGCCCCGGGCATGACCGTATTTGCCCAGCAAAAAGTACAAAGCCCGGTGCATCGCACCTACCTTTCACACGATCAGCTTACTTTTGTCACAATCCTGGGCACCCTGGCGATGATCAGCGCCACCACAGCAGTACAGATCATCTCCGGAATCATGTACATACCATTATATATCAGGCTGTACACAAACCCCAGCACGCCAGGACTCAGGCTTTCCACCAGCCGGGCGCCCCAGGCAGGAAATCCATCCTGGGTAAAGAACCACTCTGCCCAACCGGCAAAGAGGATATAGCCCGAAATCACATGGGCCGCGTATCTGGCGCCCAGCGCCACCAGGCTGCCGCACAGCAGCGCCGCGCCGGGCTTCGCCATCCTGTCACGGAACAAACCGCCCAGACCCAGCACCGTAAAGGCCACCAGATAATCCATCAGACACATGACCAGGGCATTGACGACCATAGTGCCATCGCCAAAATAGCCGGGCTGGAAAGCCGCCGCCACATTTCTGGCGCCCAGCAGCATTTCAATCAGGGCATAGGCCACGCCGGCCCACAGGCCCCATTTCACGCCGTGCCGGTAAGAAATCAGCACCACCGGCAGCATACTGACGATGGTCAGCTGACCGCCGAAGGGCTGCTCGGGGATGAACAGCTTGCTCACCAGTTCCAGCACAATGGCCACAGCCAGCAACATGGCGCTTTCGGTTAATCTTCTTGTTTTCATTTGCATAGGGATACCTCCAAAATAAAATATCGCATCACATCCGTCTGGGTGCAATGCGATACGAACGTATCCCATATATGCATCTTTCCCTCCGACGGTACTAACCGTATCAGGTTCACGGGTCAGGGCAACAGCCCAATCTCAGCCGGTTTTCCGGCACCCCGAAGACTTATTTGCTTTGCGATCTGCACACATTATAGCATTTTTTGCAGATTTGTCAAGAATAACCTTCTCTGACTCCCACCACAGTATGCCCTCTTCAAATTTTCGTTTATCGCTGCGGTGATGCATTTGTAGGGACCGGCGTCCTCGACGGTCCCTACATGACATTTTCAAACTCCACGATAAACCCCAATTTACCAATCTGCAGCGTGATAATGTCACAGAAGGATTCTCCATTTTCGGGCATACTAAGGACAAAGAACAGGAAAGGAGCTATTTTATATGGCAGCTATGAACATCAATTCCGATCAGTATCATGAACTTATGAATCAGAACAAACCCGTCCTGGTGGACTTCTGGGCACCCTGGTGCAGCTACTGCCGCCGGATCGGCCCTGCTTATGATCGTGTAGCGGCTGAATTTGGTGAGGAGGTCGCCGTGGTCAAGGTCAATATCGACGAGGAACCGCTGCTGGCGCAGCAGGAGCGCATCGAAGTCATTCCCACCCTGGTGCTCTACCGGGAGGGCAAAGCCCTGGGCTCCATTGTGGCGCCGGAAAGCAAGGCTATGATCGACGCCTTTCTGCGGGAATCCCTGAATTAAGGAAAGGAGCCGCCTATGAATAACAATGTGTATGATATGGTGATCATTGGCGGTGGCCCCGGCGGCTACACCGCCGGGCTCTACGCCGCCAGAGCCGGCCTGCGGGTCGTGATTCTGGAAAAGCTGTCCGCCGGTGGTCAGATGGCCCTGACTCAGCAGATAGATAATTATCCCGGCTTCGTCGACGGCATTGACGGCTTCCTTTTGGCGGAAAATATGCAGCAGCAAGCCGAGCGTTTCGGCGCGGTCACGGAATACGCGGAAGTAACCGGCGTGGACCTTCTGTCCGACCCCAAAGTAATTGAAACCAGCGAAGGCACCTTCTACGGCAGGACCCTGGTCATCGCCACCGGCGCCGGCCCCCGGAAACTGGGACTTCCCGGCGAACAGGAACTGGTAAACCGGGGCGTCAACTACTGCGCCGCCTGCGACGGTATGTTCTACAAGGGAAAAACCGTGGTGGTCATCGGCGGCGGCAATTCCGCGGCGGCGGATGCTCTGCTGCTGAGCCGGGTGGCGAAAAAAGTCATTTTGGTACACCGCAGGGACACTCTGCGGGCAACCAAGGTCTACCACGAGCCTTTGATGAACGCCCCCAATGTGGAATTTTGCTGGAACAGCGCCGTTACCGAATTGCTCCACAGCGGCAAGGTCAACGGTATCCGACTGAAAAATCTGAAAACCGGTGAAGAAACGACGGTTGATTGCGACGGCGTGTTCATCAGTGTGGGAAGAAAGCCGGCCACAGAGCTGTTTGCCGGCCAGCTCACGCTGGATGAAAGCGGCTATATCCCCGCCGGGGAAACCACGGAAACCGCCATTGCCGGCGTGTATGCCGTGGGCGATGTGCGCGCCAAACAGCTTCGCCAGATCGTCACAGCGGTAGCCGACGGTGCCACGGCTGTTCACATGGCAGAGCAATATCTGGCCGGGAGCTGAACAAAACCCCATTCCGGCCGGAATGGGGTTGATTTTTCTATTTGGATTGGAGCTTCCCTTCCGGGAAGATGATTTTGTTGACCACAAAAAAGACTACCATGGAAACGCCGCCGTTGAGTATGGTGGTGCCGATGTTATACAACCAGCCCGGCACATACATCCCTGCCACCGCCACCCAGACGCAGTTGATGGAATTCACCACGCAGGTGACCAGGCAGAAAGCCAGCAGGTACCACAAGCCCTGATACCAAATATTGCCTTTGGATCGGAAAACCCAGCCGCGCTGAAGGAAGAAGTTGATCACTTCTCCCACCACCATGGCGATCATATAGGCTGTAAAATAGGCCGCGCCGCCTTCCTCGGCGCCATAACCAATGATATACCAGAGAAAGGTTTTTCCCAAAACCGTAATGGGAATCCCCGGAAATCCAAAATCCTGATGGCCCATAAAGGCAAAGGCGTTGGGCAAAAAGGTTAAAAGCAGATACTTCAGTACCGTAATCAGATTGCTGACCAGAAAAAACAGCCCGCCCTCCCGAATCCATTGGGCCAGTTTTGGTTTCCGCCGGGCAAAGCGCTGCCACCAGGTTTTCAGTTGATTCATGGCCATCCTCCTCTCCGGTAAGCCTTTGTCCTTTTCATTTTATCATGAATGGCAGGCCATAATCAAGGCATTCTTCAAAAATACCGAATTCTGCCCCGTTTCCCCTGCAAAACACCGTTAATCGGTACGCTTTTCCGCTGTGCCCACGACCCCTTCCGGTATGTTGGTATTCTTCCATGACGCCACATGTTGTGAGACAACCACAGTGCCGACCACTAAATATTGTGTTTTCGGGCTTGACTTTTGTTTCGACATATTATATACTGGATGGGCGTACTGTCGAAAAGGAGGGGTTTATGTGCATATTCACGGTCTGCAAAAAACCACCCTTCTGGACTATCCGGGCCGGGTTGCCTGCACCGTATTTTTAGCCGGCTGCAATCTGCGCTGCCCATTTTGCCACAACGCGCCTTTGGTTTGCGCTTCCGCGCCGCCCCAAATGACCCGGGAAGAATTCTTCGCCTTCCTGAAAAAACGCCGGGGCATTCTCGACGGCGTGTGCGTCACCGGCGGTGAACCTACCCTGCGGCAGGATCTGCCGGAATTGATCGCGGCGATCCGCGATCTGGGCTTTCTTGTGAAACTGGATACCAACGGCACAAACCCCGCCATGCTGGGATTGCTGCTGGAGCAAAAACTGGTAGACTATGTGGCCATGGACATCAAAAACGCGCCCGGCCGTTACGCACAAACCTGCGGCGGCGCGGATGTGCTGGATGCTGTCAAAGAAAGCGCCGCGCTGCTGATGGAAAAGGGCGTGGACTATGAATTTCGCACCACCTGCGTCCATCCGCTGCACGATGCGCATACCATGGAGCAAATCGGCCAATGGCTCACCGGCGCCAAAGCTTATTACCTGCAAAACTTTGTGGATTCCGGCAACCTGGTGGGTTCCGGTATGTCCCCACTTTCTTTGGAAACAATGGAGTCGCTGCGTCAGGCAGTGCTCCCCTATATAAACAACACCCATCTTCGGGGACTATAAAGGAGAATCTGCTATGTATAGAGTTACCAAACGCGATGGCCGCACCGTGGATTTCAACATCACCCGGATCGCCAATGCCATCACCAAAGCCTTCGATGCCACCCAAATCCCCTACACACCCGACATCATCAATATGCTTTCCCTGCAGGTCACTGCGGATTATGCCGGCAAGGTGATGGACAACGCCATTGAAGTGGAATCCATTCAGGACAGCGTGGAAGCCGTGCTGCAGCGGGCCGGTTACGCCGATGTGGCCAAGGCCTACATTCTGTACCGCAAAAACCGGGAAAAGCTGAGAGCCATGAGTTCCACCATTCTGGACTACAAGGGTCTGGTGGATGGCTATCTGAAGGTTTCCGACTGGCGCGTGAAGGAAAACTCCACCGTCACCTACTCCGTCGGCGGTCTGATCCTTTCCAATTCCGGCGCCATCACCGCCAACTACTGGCTCAGTGAGATCTACGACGAGGAAATCGCCAACGCCCACCGCAACGCGGATATGCACATCCACGACCTTAGTATGCTCACTGGCTACTGCGCGGGCTGGAGTCTGCGGCAGCTGATTCAGGAAGGTCTGGGCGGTGTTCCCGGCAAGATCACCTCGGCGCCTGCCAAGCATCTGGCCTCTTTGTGCAACCAGATGGTCAACTTCCTGGGTATCATGCAGAATGAATGGGCCGGCGCCCAGGCATTCTCCAGCTTCGACACCTATCTGGCGCCCTTTGTCAAAACCGACAATCTGGACTACGAAGAAGTAAAGCATTGCATCGAGTCCTTCATTTACGGCGTCAACACCCCCAGCCGTTGGGGCACCCAGGCTCCCTTCTCCAATATCACCTTGGATTGGGTCTGCCCGCCGGACCTGAAGGATATGCCTGCCATCGTAGGCGGCAAGGCCCAGGACTTTACTTACGGCGATTGCAAAAAGGAAATGGACATGGTCAACCGGGCCTTCATCGAAGTGATGATCGAAGGCGACGCCAACGGCCGTGGCTTCCAGTATCCCATCCCCACCTACTCCATCACCCGGGATTTCGACTGGAGCGAAACCGAAAATAACCGTCTGCTGTTCGAAATGACCAGCAAGTACGGCACCCCCTACTTCTCCAACTACATCAACTCCGATATGGAACCCTCCGATGTGCGCAGTATGTGCTGCCGTCTGCGGCTGGACCTGCGGGAACTGCGGAAAAAGTCCGGCGGCTTCTTCGGCTCCGGCGAATCCACCGGTTCCATCGGCGTTGTCACCATCAATATTCCCAGAATCGCCTATCTTGCCAAGGACGAAGCCGATTTCTTCGCCCGGCTGGATCGGCTGATGGATGTGGCTGCCCGCAGCCTGAAGATCAAGCGCACCACCGTTGGCAAGCTGATGGAAGAGGGCTTGTATCCCTACACCAAACGCTATCTGGGCGGCTTTGACAACCACTTCTCCACCATCGGCCTGGTTGGCATGAACGAAGCCGGCCTGAACGCCAAGTGGATCGGCAAGGATCTGACCGCCAAAGAGTGCCAGGACTTTGCGGTGCGGGTGCTGAATCATATGCGTGAACGTCTTTCCGATTATCAGGAGATGTATGGCGACCTGTACAACCTGGAAGCTACCCCCGCCGAATCCACCTCCTTCCGCCTGGCCAAGCACGATAAGAACCACTACCCCAACATCATCACCGCCCACGAAGGCGCAACGCCCTACTACACCAACTCCAGCCACCTGCCCGTGGGTTACACCGAGGATGTGTTTGAAGCTCTGGATATCCAGGACAAGCTGCAGACCCTGTACACCTCCGGCACCGTATTCCACACCTTCCTGGGCGAAAAGCTGCCGGATTGGAAGGCCGCGGCAAATCTGGTTCGCAAGATCGCGGAAAACTATGAGCTGCCTTACTACACCCTGTCGCCCACCTACTCCGTCTGTGTGGATCACGGCTATATCAGCGGCGAAGTCTACACCTGCCCTCACTGCGGCAAAAAGACCGAGGTCTACAGCCGCATCACCGGTTACTATCGCCCGGTGCAGAACTGGAATGACGGCAAGGCGCAGGAATACAAGGACCGCAAGACCTACAAGGTGGCCGAAGGCGCCGCGCCCGTCAGGCAGGAAGCCGTGGCCGATGTCAAGGAAGACGTGGCTGCCGTGGAGTTTACCGGCGAAACCAGCGCCATGCTGATTTCCCGGGCCACCTGCCCCAACTGCCGCGTGGCGGAAAGCCTGCTGGGCAAGGCAGGCCTGGCCTACGAAAAGCAGATCGCTGAGGAAAACCTGGAACTGTGCCGAAAGCTGGGCATCAAGGGCGCGCCCACCCTGGTGATCTCCGACGGTGAAAACCACACCCTGTATTACGGCGTCCCCGAGATCAAAAAGTACATCGCTTCCCTGTAAAATCAAACAAGAGCCGGGCAACGCCCGGCTCTTTCACCGAAATTGGAGGAATCCCTATGCATGATATCATCATCGTCGGCGGCGGCCCCGCAGGTCTTACCGCTGCCATTTACGGTCTGCGTGCCGGCAAAAGCGTACTGGTCATTGAAAAAAACAGCTTTGGCGGTCAGATCGCCTTCTCTCCCAAGGTGGAGAATATTCCCGGCACCCAGGTCATCAGCGGCGCGGAATTTGCCGAAGCGCTGACGGAACAGGCCATGAACCTGGGAGCGGATGTGGAACTGGAAACGGTCACCAAAGTGGAAAAGCTGGAAAACCGCTTCACCGTACACACGGAAGAAGGCAGCGTCTTTGAAGGCAGCGCCGTGATTCTGGCTCTGGGTGTGAAGCACCGCACGCTGGGTCTGCCCGGCGAAGAAGAACTGATCGGCAACGGCATTTCCTTCTGCGCGGTCTGCGACGGAGCCTTCTATGCCGGCCAGAATGTGGCCATGGTGGGCGGCGGCAATTCCGCGCTGCAGGAAGCGCTGCTATTAAGCGAGGTCTGCAACCGGGTGACCATTGTGCAGAACCTGCCCCATTTCACCGGCGAAAAGAAATTAGCCGATGCCTTGATGGCTAAGGAAAATGTGCAGGTTTACTTCTCCACCCTGGTAACCGGTTATCGGAGGGAAAATGGTACACTCACCGGCCTGCAGCTGAAAAACGAGGCCACCGGTGAAGAATTTGACATATCGGTGGACGGCGCTTTCCTGGCCGTGGGCCTGCAGCCGGAAAACGACGCCTTTTCCGCCTTTGCAGGGCTCAACGCCTGGGGCTATTTCGATGCCGGTGAGGATTGCCTCACCCAAACGGACGGTCTGTTCGTAGCCGGCGATTGCCGAGGCAAGCAGATCCGCCAGGTGGCCACCGCCGCCGGCGACGGTGCGGTAGCCGCCATGGCCGCCTGCCGCTACCTGGACACATGAAATGGATAATAAAACCCCTCCCATTGGGCGACTCGCCACAGTGGGAGGGATTTTGCTGCAACTGCTTCCAATTTTCGTTTATCGCTCTGTTGGATATGGATCGTAGGGGCGCAAGGCGATTATCCAATTTATGACCGTTGGAAAACCAACAAATTGCTGCGCAATTTGTTGGCGGGCGATTCATAAATCGCCCCTAAAATACGATGGTGACAAAGCGATAAACCCCAATTTCCGGATCATTTACGCAGCGCTTTGCGCAGGACCGGGGCAATCATCAACGCGATGCCGCCACCGATGAGGGCGGTGATCAGCTGCGGCCAGGAAAAAGTGGCGGGAAGCGCATTGAGCATCGGCGGCTTCAGCGTGCCGGCAGCCAGCAGGCCTTCAGAAAATACGCCGCAAATCAGCCACACCACAATGGCATACAGGGCCGCGAACTTGGCCGCGGCGGCGGCCAGCCAGGCAAGGATCTGGCGGAGGATCCGCTTGCTGTCCTTGCCGGCGATGAAATACAACAGTACCACAAACAGGCCGTTGCCCACCATAATGGCAGGAACGGTGAGGATCTGTGGCGCGATACCCATCAAATAAGCCAGCACCGGGGAAATGATGGCAATCGTCAGTCCGCTGCCCAATCCGGCAAACAAAACAGCAATGGCCAACACCGTATTGACACAGGAGCCGGTTACCAACTGCCCCAGGGGCTTGGTCAGCGCCTGCAGAGTTACCAGCAGAGCCAGCATGACAGCGGTTTCTGTGATCCAACGAACTTTTTTATTCATATTGTTACCTCAATCTTTGTAAATTTGGCCGGAATAGGCCGTTTTCGCGCTGACACCCTTCAGTCCTCCGGCTTTTCCGGCCAGAGCCGAAATGGTGTCCTGGGGCGCGTCCAGAGCGATGGAAATAATGCTCACATTCCGCTTGCGATAGGGAATGCCCATGCGCCCAATGATAAACTCCCCATATTCGTGGAGCAAACTGTTAAGCCGCTCCACCGATTCCGGGTTTTCCACTATGATGCTCATTACTGCGATTCTGGTTTCCATTTGTTCCTCCATAGAAAATGCCGCACCGTGAAAACGGTGCGGCAATACGTTTTTCCTCTGTCATTACGAACCAGTCCGCAGACTGGCGTGGCAACCCCCGGCTTTGAGGCATACGCATCGGACCGGGGGATCCCCATGGGCCTTCAGCCCTCGGAATGACATTTCTTTCGCATGATCGCACCTTTCACGCAGGAAAGTCCTTAATGTCAGGCGGATTTTCAGTTTATTCGTGATGGTTATGCAGCAGTTCGTGGGCCTTGCCCTTGAAGTAGCCGTTGTAGAACACATCCATCAGGGGGTTTTCGTTGGATTTCTTGATGGCCATGTCGCCGTCAGCGGCATACAGGCCGCTGGTTCTGGCTGCAGCCCGGGCCACCTTGGTGCCATCGGTGGGCTGACCGCCGCCCATGACACAGCCGCCGGGACAGGCCATGATCTCAATGAAATGATATTCCTTTTCGCCGGACTTGACAGACTCCAGTACCTTCCGGGCATTGGCCAAACCGGATGCCACGCAGATCTTCACATCCATGCCGTTGTAAGGAATGGAGAATTCCTTGATGCCCTGATCACCGCGGACGCCACATTCGGCAATGGCGTTCAATGTGGCGGTATCGTGGCCATCCACCAGACGGCGCAGCACAGCTTCCGTTACGCCACCGGTCGCGCCGAAGATCACGCCACCGCCGGAGCCAATGCCAAAGGGCATATCGCAGGCTTCGGAAGGCATCTCCTCAAAGCTGATACCGGCCGCGTCGATCATACGGATCAGCTCCGAGGTGGTCAGCACAATGTCGGTATCCTTTTCGCCGTGGGTATAAGCATCGGGACGCTGGGCTTCCATCTTCTTGGCTGTGCAGGGCATAATGGAAACCACAAACGTCTTCTTCCCACCGCTGTGGGCTTCATCCCGGTAGTAGTCCTTCAAAATGGCGGAGAACATCTGCTGGGGAGAGCGGCAGGTGGAAATGTTTTGCTTGAATTCCGGATACTCATTTTCTACAAACTTGACCCATGCCGGGCAGCAGGAGGTCAAAAGGGGCAGCTTGCCGCCGTTGCCAACACGATCCAGGAACTCAGCGGACTCCTCCATGATGGTCAGGTCGGCGGTGTAAGTGGTATCGAAGACCTCGTCAAAGCCCATGCGATGCAGGGCAGCAACGATCTTACCCATGGAGCTTTCGCCCTTGGGCAGGCCAAAGGCCTCGCCAACCGCCACACGGACAGCAGGCGCGATCTGCGCCACCACCCGGGTGTTCTTGTCGCCCAAAGCCTGCCATACATCGGTCATATTGTGATGGATGGTCAGCGCGCCGGTGGGACAAACCACCCGGCACTGGCCGCAGGAAACACAGTTGGTGTCCGCCAGATTGCGGTTGAACGCGGGAACCACGGTGGCCTCGGTGCCACGGTGCGCAAAGCCCAGTACACCCACGCCCTGAATCTCGTTGCAAACCCGGACACAGTTGCCACAGAGGATGCACTTATTGGGATCCCGAACGATGGAGGGAGAAGAGAAGTCTACGCTCATTCTTTCCCGGTGGTTGTCAAAACGGACATTATTGATGCCGTGCTGGTAGGCCAGCTTCTGCAGGGTGCACTTGCCATGCTTATCGCAGGTGGTGCAATCCCGGCAGTGAGCCGCCAGCAACAGCTCGATGATCAGCTTGCGGTGCTTGCGCAGCTTTTCCGTGTGGGTGAAGATCACCATGCCATCCCGGGGCTCCTCGGAGCAGGAGGCAAAGCAGCGGCCACGGTCATCTTCCACGGTACACAGACGGCAGGCACCGAAGATGGACAGTACCGGCTGATAGCACAGCGTGGGAACTTCAATGCCGGCGTTGCGGATAATGGTCAGAACATTTTTTTCGTTGGTAAATTCTACTTTTTTACCGTTAATCGTCATCGTACCCATTGTGTCCCCTCCTTATGCTTCGATATAGATGGCGTCGAAGGCGCAGTTGTCCTTACAGGCGCCGCACTTGATGCACTTGTCCGCATCAATGGTGTAGGGCTGCTTTACGATGCCGGAAATGGCGTTGACGGGACAGTTGCGGGCGCACTTGGAGCAACCCTTACAGAACGCGGGGTTGATCACATAGCGGCGCAGAGCGGTACACTGCTTGGCCCGGCACTTCTTGTCCACGATGTGTTCCACATATTCTTCCCGGAAGTTTTTCAGTGTGCTGATAACAGGCTGGGGCGCAGTCTTGCCCAGGCCGCACAGCGCCATGGTGCTGATCATCTTCGCCAACTCTTCCAGAGTGTCCAGATCTTCCAGCTTACCCTGGCCGTTTACGATCCGCTCCAGAATCTCCAGCATCCGCTTGGTGCCTTCCCGGCAGGGGGTGCACTTACCGCAGGATTCCCGCTGGGTAAAGCTCATGAAGAACCGGGCGACCTCCACCATGCAGGTATCCTGGCTCATGACCACCATGCCGCCGGAACCCACGATGGCGTCAAACTTCTTAACGGAGTCAAAGTCCAGAGGCTCGTCCAGATGCTTTTCCGTCAGACAGCCGCCGGAGGGGCCGCCAATCTGCACAGCCTTGAACTGGGCGCCGTTTTTCAGGCCGCCACCAATGTCGAAGATGATTTCCCGCAGAGTAGAACCCATGGGCACTTCGATCAGACCAGTGTTTTCAATGGCGCCGGTCAGAGAGAAGGTCTTGCAGCCGGGGCTGCCGGCGGTGCCAATGGACTTAAACCAATCGGCGCCCTGCAGGATGATCTTGGGCACATTGGCGTAGGTTTCCACATTGTTGAGGACGGTGGGCTTTTCCCACAGGCCCTTTTCCACGGTTCTGGGGGGCTTGGTTCTGGGCATACCCCGGTTGCCTTCGATAGAGGCAGTCAAGGCAGAGCCTTCACCGCAAACGAAGGCGCCGGCGCCCTTGTTGATATGCAGATGGAAGTTAAAGTCGGTGCCCAGAATATTGTCACCCAGCAAGCCCCGCTCTTCCAGCTGGGCAATCGCGCCCCGCAGACGGGAAACACTCATGGGATATTCGGCGCGGACATAGATGTAACCATGGTCAGCCTTGACGGCGTAACCGGCGATCATCATGCCCTCAATGAGCTTAAAGGGATCGCCTTCCATAACGGAGCCGTCCATAAAGGCGCCCGGGTCACCTTCGTCGCCGTTGCAAACCACAAAGCGCTCGGTTTCCTTCTGACGGGCAACCTGCTTCCACTTCTTACCGGCAGGGAAACCGCCGCCGCCACGGCCACGGAGGCCAGACTTATCAATTTCATCGATGACACCGTCACGGCCCAACTGGGTAATGGCCTTTTCCAAAGCCTTAAAACCGCCGGAGGCGATGTACTCATCCAGAGATTCCGCGTCAAACTTGCCGCAGTTTTCCAGCACGATCCGGGTCTGCTTGGAAATGAAGGGAATTTCATCGGGAGAAACATAGGCCTGCTCGTTCTTCTTATACAGCAGACGTTCCAGAACCTCGTTGCCCAAAACGGATTTTTCCACGATATCCTCGCAATCCTCGGGCTGGACCTTGACATACTGAATGACCCGGTCGCCCTTCTGGATCCGCACCAGGGGGCCTAATTCGCAGAAGCCCTGGCAGCCGGTCTTCTTGACGCCGACAGTCTTTTCTTCGTGGTTGCCGCCGCAGGGAGAGAACACCAGCTCTACACCGGAGGTTTCGCTGACCAATTTCTTCAGCAGGTCATAAATATGATTGGAACCGGTAGCGATACAGCCGGTACCGGAGCAGACCAGGATGCGGCAATCATAGGCGCCGATGGCCTGGCAGGCAAGCTCTCTTGCCTGACTCAATTCTTCACACGTTTTAATCATTAGCCCTTACCTCTCAATTCCGCGATCAATTCCAGAGCCTTTTCCGGGGTCATGGAGGGATATACCTGCTCGTTGACCATCATCGTGGGAGCCAAACCGCAGGCGCCCAGGCAGGAAACGGTCTCCACAGTAAACAGCATATCATCGGTTGTGTGCTTCTTGTTGCTCAGACCCAGTTCTTTCCACAGAGCTTCCAAAACGGGGGTAGAGTGGCGCACATGGCAGGCAGTACCGTCGCAGACCTTGATTACATACTTGCCCTTGGCCTCGAAGGAGAAGTTTTCGTAGAAGGTGGCGACGGAGTAGGCATGAGCCTCGGTCACACCGATCTGTGTGGCCACATAGCTCAGCAGTTCAGCAGGCAAATAGCGGTATTCCGCCTGAATATCCTGCATGATAGGGATTAAGGATCTTGCGTCCCGGACGTACCGGGCGATGATCTCATCCGTTTTCCGGTAGTAAGATGCATCCAGCATAAGCGTGTCCTCCTTTGGTGATGGTCATAATGATGGATAGTAATCCAGCTTTCTACAAAATATATTATATTGCATCTCGACCCGAAAATCTATTGGCAAATCCTATGAATAAAGGCGCAGAAATCTATAGAATTTCACAAAAGAACATATGCTTTTTCTTCGCGAACACTTCTCTCCCGTATGGCAAGGACAGAGTAACTTGGGGTTTATCGCTGCAACTGCAACCATGCCACCCGCAGGACAAGGCTATAGCCTTGCCCTACGATTATGTTGGAAAGGAACTGCCCGATAAACGAAAACCTGAAACGCTTCGTATGCGCAAAACAAGGGCGGGAAAAACTTCCCGCCCTTGCTTTATGAAATTAGTTATCCGCCGGGAAAGAATCGATGATGCTTACATAGAACTGAGCCACTAGCATGGCATCCAGATAATTGACAGCATCGTCGCCATTGACATCCGCGGCCATCATGTTCAGTTGGTCTTCTCCAATGATGCTGACATAATACTGTGCGATCAGCATGGCATCCAGATAGTTGACAGTACCGTCTGCGTTGACATCGCCGTAGACCACCTCGGGAACCTCAGGCTCAGCCTCTTCAAACTCGCCTGTCAGCTCCGCCTGGGTGTACAGGATCGCCAGGGACTGGGCGCCTTCCACCTGACCCAGGGTTTCCAGCGTGCCATCAGTCAGATCCAGGCTGTACAGCGTTACGCTGTTGATGCCATTGACGGTGATGTAAACCAGATTTTCGGTCATACGGGCCATGGAAGCGCCGCTGGTAGGTGTCAGCGCCAAGGTATCATCCAGCTTGGTAACGGAGGGAGATCCGGCGCTGTTGAGCTTGACCTTTCCGTTTTCCACGCAGCTGGTAAGCTGATAGGTATACAGATTACCGGACTGGTCCAAAATCAGGAAGTAGTCATAGTATTCCTTGCCATCCTCACTCAGCTCGGAACCGGTATAGACAATACCGGCCAGTTTGGTGGCAAAGTCATCCGCGCTGGTGTACAGTTCCGTATCACCGCCGGAGTGGCTGGTGATCAGGAATGTCATAGGCTTATTGGAGGTGTATTTACCGTTGGAAATATGCACCAGATAGCCGCCCATGGATTGGGTAACCGTTTCGCCCGTGGCAATGTCCACCATGGAAACTTCCATAGAAGGCACGCCGGAGAAGTCCATAGGCGTGTAGTTGGCATAAGCGGTATCGCCGCTCACAGAACTCATGGTAAAGTCATTGGTGGGATCCACCTTCTGATAGGTATAGGTGGTATTGCCATGCTTGGTCACACCGGTGACAGCATAGATCATGCCGTTCATAACGCCGCCGGCGGTATAGCCGGTGTTGTCCTGCTTCAGCGTTTCATACTCCAGCGTTTCGGGGTTGATCTGAACCCACTCGTAGCCGGTTTCAGTCTTGATGTAGCCATAGAGATATTCCACTTCTTCCGGCTCCACAGGTTCATCGGGCATCTCGGGAATGGTGATATCCAGATCGCTTGCCAGGCTCAGGCCTACCAGATCGGTAACGCCTTCCAGAACGCCCAGCTTGCCCAGCTTTCTTTCATTGACATCGAAGCTGTAGAACTCGATGCCCTTTTCGGTGGCGTGGGCAATGATGATACCGGCGAAGTCCTCGGTTTCCACATAGGTGATGGAAACATCATCGCCATCCTCAAACACCAGACCGGTGGGCACATAGTCCACTTCCCAGCCGGCATCATAGAGGTTGTACTGGCCATCAATGGCAATACCGTAGACACTGTAGGTCTGCAGGAAGCCGTCATAGCCCAGGACATAGTAATGGTCGAACCAGAAGCCTTCCAGCTCACGGGAAGCATAGTAGGTAATACCCGCGGGACACTGCTCCGCCTCCAAAGGCGCAGCCATAAACTCGCCGGTGGCGTAGTCGCTCAGCAGTACCAGGTAGTAACCATCTCCGGTGAAGCCGCTGAGGTAAACGGGAGTGCCGCCCACTTCCACATTGGTTCTGCCCGCTACCAGACCGGTTGTGCTGTCATAGCTGTCCAGCTCAACGGTGCGCTTGGGCGCAGCAGTGCCGTCCAGCATATACAGGAAGGGCGCGCCGTCGCCATCGGTGAAGTTGTCGCCCTGGCTAACGGTGTAAGCGTTGCCGGAAGGATCAACGGTGTAGTAGTGGGTATAGTCGGTGGCGTAAATGGTACCCTCGCTGACCAGCGCGCCGGTGTAAACCGCGTCGGAGGAGGCCAGCTCGGCAAAGTTCATGGTGTTGCCGTCAATGGCCACCCAGGCGCCGCCGTCCTTGGTCTGCACATAGGCATGGAACATCAGATCCAGGCTGTCCAGAGGCTTGAAGGTGATGGTAGCGCTGGCAGTCACCTTCTGACCGTTATCATCGCGCTCATTGGCGGTGGCCGTAATGGTAACCGTACCGGGCTTCTTGGCTATGACAACACCGTTGCGGTTTACGGTAGCGATGCTTTCATCGCTGCTGGACCAGGTGACACCGTGGTCGGCAACCGCCAGATAGACCTTTGCCGTCAACTGTACGGTTTCGTCCTCATAGCACTCCACAATGTCAGGCTTAACGGTGACAAACAGGTCGTTCAGAGCGCTGTAGGAATACAGGGAAACCACAGGCCACACATCGGTGCCGAAAGCGCCAACCTCAACAGGGGCGCAGGCATCGGGCTGGAGGACATACACAGCCGCGGACTCTCTGCCGCTGCGGTAAGCCGTCACGACCAGGTAGTCATTGACGATGTCATAGTACATGGATCCCTTGCTTTCACCGACCGGATCACTCATGCCGGACAGATTCAGGCCGGTGCTGCCCACATGGGTCAGCTGATCGTCGTAAACCACGCCCAGATCGGGATCATAGAAAGCGTACAGAATATCGTGATACAGTTCGCCGCTTTCGGTCATGATGTAGTACTCATGGCCATAGTGGGTTTCCATGCCATCGAAGTGGGTGGTGGAGCCAATGTAGGCAATCAGGGCCGCGGGATCCTCCGAGAAGTCTCCGTGGTGGGAGACCTCATAGCCAACACCCTCTTCCACATCCATAACGCCAATGCACGTACCGAAGTTGATAATGCCCACCAGACGGTCAAAGTAGCCATCCGGTGTTCTGGGGCCGGTGGTGGCATCGGACCACAGCCAGGATTCATGCAGATAACCGTAGTCAGTTACCTCGAAGTTGTTGGCATCCACGCCGTACATATGATTACCGTCGTGGACATAGAGCACATCTCCGTGGAGACCGCCGGCCATGAACTCATAGCCCTCGGTAACAAAGTTGCCGGTCCAGTTCTCGGAATCCAGCAAATTGAAGTTCATCCATTCAATATTGCCGTCGGCATTGTAGAGCATACCGTTCAGCGCCACATCCTGGATATCATTGACGGTAATGGTGCAGGAAGCAGCCAGATGGGGCACAGATTTGGTGGTGGCGGTAATGGTTGCCACACCGGCGCCCACAGCGATGAGATTGCCTGCGGCGTCCACAGTAACCACATTCTCATCGGAAGAGACCCAGTTGAGACCCTTGTCTTCCAAATTCCAGGGGAGCACATCATATTGCATCTGATACTCGGCACCCATCAGAAGTGTCAGTGCTTCGCGGCCGAAAATCAGTTTGCTGGCCACGGTGTCCACTTCCAGATCAATGCTTTCCTTGGGAACGATATACAAACCGGAAACATTGACACACAGGCAGCCCAAACAGTAATCATCCACGCCGTTAATGGGACCTTCGGTGACAATGGATGCCTTGCCGGTATTCAGATCGAAGGAATACAGATAGTTGTTAGCGCTGACGATGTTAACGGCAGAAGCCCAGTACAGGATGTCATTGTCGTGATCCCATGCCATGGACTGAATGGTGGGAGCGCCGGTGGCGGGAATGTCGTCGCTGTAGACATGCTCGCCGGCATAGCCGTAGTAACCGGCATCCACAGGATACAGCTCAGTGATGCTGCCATCTACCACATCCTCGGCAGACCAGGTGTACAGGTAGACATACTGCCAGGCGCTGTCGCCGTTGTTGACGGAGTAGAAGTTGCCCTCATCGTCAATGGCCAGGGTCAGCAGCTTCTTGTGTTCCGCGGTGAAGGTCTTGAATCTGCCGTCCTCGCTGGGGCCCTGGGGTCCGGCGATACTGACGGTATACTGCTTCTCCATAGCACCGGTATACAGATCAATGGTGTAAATGGAGTTGTCGTTGGTAAGGGCATAGAGCTTGTTGTCGGTGGTGTTGAAAGCCATATCCCGGATATTGCTGTAGAGGGGGTTGGTGGCAGCCAGAATACCGTCTTCCCACTCGCCCTGGATGGCCACCCGCAGTTCGTCATTTTCGGTGACCATGTAGACAAAGCCGCCTACATACTCAGCCGCGATGACAGCATAGTCCATATTGGCCACGTCCATGGTGCCACCGTAGGAGGGAGCCTCACCAATGGAGGACTCGCCGCCGTAGTAATACAGATTTTCGGGAGCAATTTCCAGCCAGCTGTTGTCGCTGCCCAGAGTCTTGGCATTGGTAAAGCCGTACATTCTTCCGATGAAGTCATCCAGACCATCGTTGTAGTTCAGCTCATAGTAGACCTCGTTGCCGGCATAGTCAGCTACCATGATCAAGCACTTGCGGTTGACCCGGACGCCTTCCATGTCGATGACGGTTTCGGTGACGGTGTTGGCCTCGTCCTGCTCAACACCGCTGACAGTCAGAGCCTGAGCGCCGCTGGCAGTCAGAACAGCCACCGCCGCGATGTACTGATTATCCTTGGCCTTGATTACCAGGTCGCCATCTTCCAGCATCTCCACGCTCAGCAGTTCGGGCGCGGTGCCGTCGACGGTGAAGGAGTAAGTCTGATAAGCGCCCTGTCCGATCTTGCCGGAAGCCATCAGCGCCAGCAGATCGTCATTACTCAGCGCGCCGTCGGTTTCATAGTATTCGGGAACAGCGAAGAAGCCGATGGTGAAGCGGTCGCCTTCCTGGAAGCCGCCCAGCTGCTCGGGAGTGTACCAAATGCTCAAACCGGCCTGGTTCACATTCATCCAGTACTGGGCGTTCTGATAGAAGTAGGAGGAGGGAACCTGATCGTCGGAAACGGCCTCCACCACATTGCCGTCCTCGTCCATGACAAAGAACATAAAGGCGGCATTACGGATCAGAGAGCTGACCATATCGCCGATTTCCATGGTGGGACGGATGGCAGTCTTGTCATAGGGGATCTCATCTTCCACCACATAGGGGTTGCCAACGAAGGTGCTCTCATAGTCATCCTCGTCGAAGAAAGTCAGATAGTTCAGGTTGCCGGTATAGGGGAATACAAAATCCGTGCCATTTTCGGTGGCGTACAGATATTCTTCATAGTTGGCACGGTCATACATGGAAGCATCGGACCAATTGCCGTAGAAGCCCAAAACGGGGATCGCGTGGGCAGGCAGGCTCACGCCTTCCTCGGTAACCTCGGGCACCACATGGACATAACCTTCCACATAGGCACCGTTGGTGTAAATGCTGTTGAGATGCTCTTTTTCAGCCTCGTCCAATGCCATGGACACGGTGACGGTAACCGTTTCACCGGGCTGAACCTGGAAGCCCTCGCCGTCACTGAGCACATAATCTCCGATGGCGAATTCCAGATTCATATCCAAAGCGGTGGTGTCGGTATCGTGGTAGGTGCGGCCATCGAATTCATAGTAAGCCTGGGTGAAGAAATCACCGTCGAAGCGGAAGGTCTGGGTTTCGGTGCCAAAGTTATTCAGCATAAAGCGGAAAGTATACACACCGGTGCGGTCGGGATCGTCGCCCAGTTCCGCTTTGACCTTGCCGTCGTCAGCGCTGACGGTGGCATCGGCATCCATCACAATGAAGGATTGGGACGCGATGGCGTTGGCCAGATTTGCCAGACCGGAGCCCTGCTGCAAAATGGAGTAGTAATTACTGCCGTTGAGCAGAGGTTCCGCCGTGGACATCAGCAACGAGGTTGCCAGCTGGCGGCTGGTGACGCCCAGCTTTTCATCCAAACCGGTTTCCTTGATGTACTGCATCACCAGAGCGGCCATACCGGCGATCTGGGGAGATGCCATGGAGGTACCGGAATTGTTGTAGTAAGCGGTGCCGCTGGGATCGGAGCCGTTGACGGAATAGATATTGCCACCGGGCGCCACGATCTCAGGCTTCAGTTCCAGGCTGCCGGGTACACCCCAGGAGCTGAAGTCGCTCATCTGGTAGGCCGCGTCGCTGGGAACGGAAGTCACCTTGTCGGAAATGTACATGGTGCCCTTATAGTACTGGGCGCCGTTTTCACCGGTAACCGCCTGGGCAGATTCCTTGATCTTCATGCCGTCGATCAGCGTGACGGAAACAGCGGGCTCGGTGTAGTTGTAGCCATCCATATTCATGACCAGAAGGCCATCCACATTGTTGTAGACGATGGTGGCAATGAAGCCGTTACCGATGGCGTTGTTGGCCTTTTCGGCAAAGTTGATGGAGCCTCTGGCGCAGATGAATACGGTGTTGGGCGCAATGGCGCCACCCTCGGCCTCCACCACGGCAGCCACTTCTTCAGCGGTGCCGATGCCGTCAATGAGGATGAAGTTCACATCGCCGGCAACCTGGGTCAGGTCGGGCAGCTGGGTCAGATCGGAGAACTGGCTGTACTGATAGAAGATCACCTGCTCACCGACCTGGATGTAGTAATCCGTCAGGCCTGCGTTTTCCACAGAACCCACCGCCAGGGTGTTGGTGGTAGCGGCAGGCGTGGCGATCATGGAGAAGTCCACGTCTTCAATGTACAGATGGCCGGTGCCGCTGTAGCCGTACTCGGACCAGTAACCGGAGTTACCGGCAGCCACAGCAACGATCACATCATTGTCGGCCAGGCTGTCCAGGATATGCTGATACAGGCTGTTTCTGGCAAAGCCCTTGTCGGTACCCAAAGACAGATTCACCGTGTCGCAGCCCAGCATAATGGCGTCTTCGATGGCGACCATATAGTCGGCATCGTAAGCGCCGCCGTCCTTGCCGAAGACCTTCATGATGATCAGCTGGGCATCGGGCGCCACACCCTGCATGGAAACCTCTGCCATAGCGTTGGCAAAGCCGTCATCCGTGGGGATATAGCTGTTGGCGGCGGCAATACCGGCAACATGGGAGCCGTGGTCACCCTGCAGGTCATTGTCGTGGGTCACATCAAATTCCCG
Organism: Faecousia sp.; assembly: GCA_045595885.1. Classification (GTDB taxonomy): domain Bacteria; phylum Bacillota; class Clostridia; order Oscillospirales; family Oscillospiraceae; genus Faecousia. The sequence continues at coordinate 20,049 of JAZOBI010000082.1, forward strand.
ATCCACATAGTTAATGCCGAAGGGAACCTTTTCATTTTTGTAGTAAGCGCCGGTCTGGCTGCCGCTGAGGTACTGGATGAAAGGATAGATATTCAGATCCTCCAGCACAGCGGCCACATCTTCAGCGGTCAACAGATCCAGGGAGTCCATGTACTCCTGGACGGGCATACCCTTAGCCGCGGCGTTCTGCTCCAAGGAATACAGATACGCATCGCTGTCGAAGCTCTGATGATCGGTGTCCAGACCGGTGTCGATGATGGCGATACGGCTGCCTGCGCCGGTGTAGCCGGCGGCCCAAGCGGTGGAAGCGCCGGTCATCTGGCTGGAGGTGGACATCATGGGATCCGCGGTCTGTCCTTCGGTTTCCATCGGATCGTACTGATTCTCCAGATATACATCCTTAACACCTCTGACAGCGGCAATCTCATCGATCTGGCCGAACAGAACATTGGCGGAAACAATATTGGCTGCCAGCGTCAGATTCCAGACAACATCCAGGCTCTGACCCTGCAGAACCTTCTCTTCGATCCGCTTAATGATGGTTTCCTGGTCCTTCTGCAGTTCCGCCCGGTATGCCATAGCGCCCTCATTGGAAGCTACGTCAGCCGTGGGGAACAGGTCCAGCGTGGCTGCTTTATTCAGCACAATGGACACACGGACCACATCTGTGTCCGCAAACTGGGCCACTTCCTCATCCTGCTGCACAAAGCTCTGGGACAGACGAATATCCGCGTCCACCCCCTCCACTTTATGGAAGGACAGGAAGTTTTGGAATGCGGAGCCATCGGTCATATCCGAGCCGACAGCCACGGTGATCTGCGGGAACAGGCCGATCAGCATGACCAGCACCATAAAACCCGACAGAATTCGCTTCAATCCTGAATGTTTCATAGATTTTCTCCTTTTCATCCGGTCCGTGTATTCACAGTCCGTTAATTAAGTCCTCCTAATTGTACCACCCGCGGAAACAATTGTCAATTAATCGAAGATAAAAAAACACCGGCAGACACAGCAGCCAGTTTTTTCTCAATCCGTCACAAAACCGCCGTTTTCGCGGCGAAAACAGCTTGCGACAGAATCCGCAACTTTTTATGTATATACCCCGGAGCAAGGAGTACAGAGGAAGCTGTCCCCTTCCCTTCACCGATGAGACGCCGGAAACGACCGAACAGACAAAAATCCACATTTCTTCTGTTGGATTTGCTATGATGTGGCTGTCAATCAAAGCAAAATGGAGGAAGCGCATATGCAGGCCATCAAAACGACGGGGCTTACCAGGCAGTATCAGGATCTGACCGCCGTGGACAAACTGAGTCTGGAAATCCAACAGGGTGAATTGTTTTCCCTGCTGGGCATCAACGGAGCAGGAAAAACCACAACCATCCGAATGTTAACCTGCCTGACAAAACCCACTTCCGGGGAGGCTTTCACAGGCGGCTACAGCACAACAAAGCAGCCGGAACAGGTAAAGCGGCTCATCGGCGTATCTCCCCAGGAGACCGCCGTTGCGCCAAACCTTTCCGTGAAGGAAAATCTGGAACTGATTTGCGGTATCCATGGTTTTTCAAAGGAAAAGACGAAGGCAAAGATCCAGGCGCTTTCCGCCCAGTTTTCCCTGGACGGCGTTCTCCAGAGAAAAGTCGGCAAGCTGTCCGGCGGCTGGCAGCGCAGAGTCAGCATCGCCATGGCGCTGATCAGCGAGCCGCAAATCCTGTTCCTGGACGAACCCACCCTGGGCTTGGATGTGATCGCAAGGCACGGACTCTGGGAAATCATCCGCTCCCTGAAAGGTGAAATCACAATCATTCTGACGACCCATTACCTGGAAGAAGCGGAAGCCCTTTCCGACCGGATCGGCATTATGAAAAGCGGCCGGCTTCTTGTGGTCGGCACAGCGGAAGAGATCAGGCAAACAGCGGGAGCAAACAACTTTGAAGAAGCGTTCGTTTCCATTGTGAAGGAGGGTGCCGTATGAGAATGATGACATTTGCCCAAAGATGCGCCAAAGAGATCCTGCGGGATCCCATCAATCTGGGCTTCGGGCTGGGATTTCCTTTGGTTCTGCTGGTCCTGCTAAGCGCGCTGCAGGCAAACATTCCCGTGGATTTATTTCAGATCGACATACTGACTCCGGGCATTACCGTATTCGGGCTGTCCTTCATGACCCTCTTTTCCGCAACCTTAATTGCCAAAGACCGGGAAAGCGCCTTTTTGCAAAGGCTGTATACCACGCCCCTTACAGGCCTTGACTTTATTCTGGGATATATGCTTCCCTTGCTTCCCATGGCCATCGGTCAGGCCATGATCTGCTATCTGTTTGCGATACCTTTGGGCTTGACTGTTGGCATAAACATCCTTTATGCTATTCTTGGAATCATCCCAATGGCGGTTTTCAACATTTCACTGGGCCTGTTATGCGGCAGCCTGCTGGGCGCAAAACAGGTCGGCGGCATCTGTGGCGCATTACTGACCAATCTTTCCGCCTGGCTTTCCGGCGTGTGGTTCGATTTGAAGCTGGTGGGAGGGCTTTTTGAACGTCTGGCCTATGCGCTTCCCTTTGTTCATGGGGTAGAAATGGAAAAAGCCTTGCTGGCGGGAGATTTTCAGGGCGCGGCTGCCCACCTTTTGCCGGTGCTTCTGTACAGCGCGGCGGCATCCGTGGTGGCGGTGCTCTGTTTCCTCCGGCAAATGAATAAACAGTAAGGATTTGAGGCAATGAAATACAAACTCATAATCGATAAATCCGCGGAAGAAGAAATCACTGTCATCGCGCACGCGCCTTCTTCTCTGACACAGCAGATTGAGGATCTTGTCTGCAGCCACTGCGGAGTGGACTACATTGTCGGTTTCCGGGATGACGAGATGCGGAAACTGGCATTTGGAGAGATCGAATGTATTACCATTCTCAGCAGAAAAGTGATTGCCATCGATACAGATGGGAACCGCTTTACCATCCGGGACAGGCTCCGGGATCTGGAGGATATTCTCCCCTCTTATTTTATCCGCATCAGCAAATCCACCCTTGCCAACGAACACCGTATCGCCAGATTTGACGCGGCCTTCAGCGGTGGTGTGGATGCCGTATTCCAATGCGGCTATCGGGAATATGTATCCAGACGATGCTTTTCGGAAATCAGAAGGAGGTATGAAAGGGTATGAAGAAGTTTATTCTGGATTTTCTGCGCCGCGGTGTAGTTGCCTGCGGCTTCGGTCCCATCGTATTGGCATTTCTTTATCTGGTTTTGCAGCAATCTGCCGGTGTCGTTACTCTGACGGTAAATGAAGTCTGCGTTGGGATCTTCTCATTGACGATTCTGGCCTTTATCGCCGGTGGCATGAACGCTGTCTACCAAATCGAACGGTTGCCCTTAATGGTGGCTATGTCGATCCACGGCATCGTGCTGTACATCGGCTATCTGTTCACTTATCTGCTGAACAATTGGCTGGAACGGGGCATGGCTCCCATTTGGGTGTTTACCGGTATCTTTGTTTTTGGTTATCTGATCATTTGGGCGGTCATTTTTTCCGTTATCAAAAAGAGAACGGCGAAACTCAATGACATCCTGAAACGGAATCGGGAACGCGCGGAGAATTTGTACTAACAGGCTTTCGCCGCCAAGCCCAACAACGGCAAGGATCCATGCAAAATTCTTGCGAAGCAGGCATTTCCCTGGCTTTTGGGATTTCCGGTCAGTTGCCATTACGGATATTCCCGTAAAAGAAAATGACCCAAACCATTACGCTTGGTTTTGACGGTTTGGGCTTTTTTTGACACTCTGAAAAGCCCCGAAACCATTGAACTGCCAAAATTTGTGCGGACAGCACAAAAAGCCCTTATGTAGGAATATTATGTTTTATGCGGAGTGACGCAGCATCAGCGGCGCCACTCCAATTTTATTCCGGAAGTGTCACGAATATGGATTCGTCCGGGCAATCACGTTTCATGCTTTATTGTCATGTCACGATATGCGCCGGGATTCAATGCGTAACTTACTTTTGTCTTTACACCTTCAACCGGAGCACCACCGCCTTTGACCCAGCGTTGGCATGAAAACCGGTGCCATACATGGTTTCACGCAGTCCGCAAAGTGGCAGAAAATCAGCATTGGGCGACACTGATCCCCACAATGGGGGAAATATGTTTTGGGGACTTATTTACAGCGATTGCACGGTATGATACTATAGAGAAAATCACGCAAACCTGTCGATCGCATCTCAACGCAGGATGCTGTAACCGGAAGATTCCTATGAAACAGAAGAATTATAACAGCGCTTTTTTCATCCTCGCAATGGGACTTCGCACCGTGGCGCTCCTGTGCGTAACCGGCCCCATTATGCAGACATTTCTGGCCAGCATCGGTTTCTCCAGCCGCTGGATCTATATCCACACCTCCATCGTTCAGATTGTGAATGTGATGACCATCTCCCTGTGTTCAACCTGGGCGGATCACGGAAGTGTTATCAAACGAACTGCCATGGTGGAACTGCCCTATGCCCTGCTGTACCTGCTGTACATACCCCTGTGCATATGGAAATCCCCATCCCTTCTGTCCTTCTGCATCCTGACCGGCATCTGCCTTCTCCAGTCGGTAAGCATTGCCCTTTGGACGGTCTGCGAGTACAAGCTCCCCTATTATATTTTTACCCCCAAAGAATACGGAACCGTCCTTTCTGTCGGCGGCATCGTGGGCGGTCTGATCTCTCTCGGAACGGGCGTGGTGATTACCCGTCTTTCCGGCCTGATCTCCTACACTGCGCTGATGCTTTCTGCCTGCCTGGTTTCCATGGTGCTGATGCTGATCTGCGCTCTCCTCCATTGGAAACTGAAGCCCGTATCCGCTATCCCTGACACCGTTTCCGTAAAGAAGAGAACGAATCCGGCGGAAATCTTCCGATATCACGTTTTCCGCCGGATGATTCCCGCGAATCTCATGCGGGGTTTTGGATACGGTACCACCACCATTTTTGCGGCCATTGCCCTTGATCTGGGGTTTGATACCAGCGTTGCCACCGCGATCGTATCCGAGCAGTCCATCGCTGCTTTGGCCGGATGCTTCCTGTTTGGCCTCAGTATTGCCCGGCTGCCTCCCCGCTTTGTGACGCTGATCGGTTCTTTGAGCTTTGGATTGATTCCGCTGATGCTGATTCCAAACAAATACCTGTTTCTGGCCGTGTCTACCCTGATCTATTTCGGCCGAACGCTGGTAGATTATTCTGTTCCCTCCATTCTTCGGGCAGCGATACCCGTTCACCTGGCCGGACCTTTCAATGCATGGCGGATGCTGCTGCATTACGGAGGCGCCCTTTTGGCCACCACCGTTGCCGCCTTTATTCCGGTAACCTGGCTGCTGGCTCTCACATTGGCGTGTCAGCTGCTTTCCGGACTTCACTACTTTGTTGCCAAAGATCTCCGGGCTGACCAGCAGTTCAAATAATCCCTATATCCCAAAACGCCTTTTTACGCCACGATCATTCCCGCGCAAAAAATCAGGGGCCACCCTTGCCAGCGGCCCCTGTCCGAACAAAGCAAAAAGCACCGGATTTCCCTCGAAATCCGGTGCTTTTATGGTACGAGTGTTCATAACGGACTTGACTGAAACTAACAAAATACCGGCAGGAACATACATATTTCCCAAAACATTGGAGGTTCATTTTAAGGCTGCAACTGGATAAAGATTCGCATTGCGATAATAGATGCCTCTAAATCTTGTTCGACAAAACGAGTATTATACGTGTTTTCAGGGTGATGAATCTGATGACGGGTATATTCTGTCGATGTAATATGCTCTTGCACGGTATTACCGTTTCGTTGGACTCTGGTGTAAGGAACCAACGGTTTTCCCTGTTTGTATGCGTTGAACAGGTTCTGCGCTTCCAAATATCCATACAATTCGTTGTGATATTCTTCCGACACTTCACCAAATGCCAGATAATTCACCTCGTTCAAAGAAGGATATGGGTCAGAATATGGGTCAAGGGCTGACCCATGTTTTGACCCATGTTGTTTTTGCCAAAAAGTTAGAAAAACCACCGTTTTCGCAGTGAAAACGGTGGTTTTTTGGCAGGTTGCACCGAAAAAGATATCCGGGCTGAAACTGACCAACAAGTTGGATTTTTACGCTTTTCTATATTCAAACAATCGATATAACTTTTTCGAAAAACTTCCTGCATACAGTTTTCCGAAAATATACTTCTCAATACCCGTCAACTCATCTATGTATTTTTGCGGTGTCATTGCGTGTTCCTTGACATAAACAAACTCACCATGCTGAAATAACTCAGGATCATCTATACCGTAAACCTCCGTAACACCGACATCATTTATTGGATTTTTGTACTTGGACAGTTTGGCCGCCAAAACTGTATAGCAGTCCATCAAAAACACAATCTGTTCAAAATGCGCACACAGGTTTTCTGTTAATTCGTGTACTTCTTTGGAGGTCAAGTACATGCTCACGCCTTCCATAACAACAATAGCACATTTCTTTTCGGGAACCCTTTTCAGCCAGTTGCCATCCCTCACATCCCCTGCAATCATTTGATAGTTGGCAGATTCGGAATAGTATCGTTTTCTTTCTTCAATAACTTCAGCAAAATCTATATCGTACCACTTTTGATTTATAGTTCCTACTCTCAAAACTCGGCTGTCCATGCCGCATCCAATATGAATGACCACGGCATCCTGTACATCTGCTACCTGCTTTTTTACCCATTCGTCAAATACAGCAGAGCGAGCACCCATATAGTAGGCAAGCCACTTCGATTTGGATTTTCCTTTGAGTGCAAATCCCTCCGCCTCCCAAATTTCTTCTGCCTTTTTATCGTCAAGGAGTATTCCCTTTTTACTAACATACGATTTTCCATACAAAGGGATATATAATGTTTTATTTACGCCGTTCATATGTTCACCTACCAATCTCCTAATTTATCGAATTGATTATATCATATAATTATCAATTTTTCACCCAATATTTCTCTGACCTATAGTTCAAGTCCTCCCCAAAGGTCGATTTTGGGAAATGATATCTTTTGAATTCCACCTTGAAAAACAGCACGAAAAAACCCAGAAACCGTTGTGGTTTCTGGGTTTTCCGAACCGATATCTTTTTCGGTTCGCATTGGTTGTGGAGCCTACAACAAGTTGATACAATTTTACAGCGTAATACAATGGAACACCTGGCAGTACAATGTAGCATTTCCTAATACTTTGTATCGTTCACATAACCAAATCGTCTTTTTACCAGCAAAACATACCATTTTTAGAACAATTTTAGCACCGTCCTGATCGGAGTGTGGAGCCTACATCATGTTGATACAATGTTACAGCTTAATACAATGCAACACCTACTGATACAATGCACCACTTCCTAATACTTTGTATCGTTCACACAGTCAAATCCCTTTTTTACCCACAAAACATACCGTTTTTAGAACAATTTTAGATCGATTCTCAACTGAGTGCAGGGTGTACAACAAGTTGGTACCGTGTTGCAGCTGAATATGTTCACCAATGACAGCGTCTGGGTGGTGATGAGCCCATCCCTTTGGGAAATTATT
>JAZOBI010000083.1:0-7485 GCA_045595885.1 Faecousia sp.
ACCGGCGTCCTCGACGGTCCTTCGGCAAAATTTGACCTCGATGGGCTAATTTTGCTGCATTCTATGGGAACATTTGTAAAAATTGCCGCTTCGCGGTAGGACCGTCGAGGACGCCGGTCCCTACATGACATTTTCAAACTCCACGATATACTGCAATTTACCATTCTCTGACCGCATTCAGCAGGGTTTGTTTGTCATTGGGCAACCGTTCGTCCATTACCTGCTCCAACAGCCGGTTCAGCGCTTGGCCAATGGCCGGGCCGGACAAACCCAACCCCATCAGATCATGGCCGTTCACCGCCAGATCCTTTAAGGAAAAACAGGCATTTTCTGCCTGCAATACTTCCACAATCCGTCGGATTTCCCCAAACTGGTCCATTTCCCCGGGGTAACCGGTACCCTTGCCGCCCATGTCCGCCTCCTGCAGCCCCAGCAGCCGCTCCAGCCCTTCCGGGCCAAGCCGGGAAAGCCAGCGCCGAACCGCCTTTTTCTCCGGCTCGATTTTGGTCATATGCAGCCCGATCAACCGGGTCACATCCTCCCGCAGCTGAGTGGGCGCCTTCAGCCGGCGCAAAACAGCATCGGCCATTTCGGCGCTGACCCTGGCATGGCCATAAAAATGTCCCTGCCCATGTGCATCCATAGCAAAGGTGGCCGGCTTTCCCACATCATGCAGCAGCGCCGCCCAACGCAGTGTCAGTTCCGGCGCCACCGCCCCGGTCACATGAGCCGTATGGGTAAATACATCAAAAACATGGTGCCGGCTGCGCTGATCAAATCCCACAGTCTGCGCCAATTCCGGAATAGTCTGGGTCAATACGGACGCATAGCGGAGAATATCCTCCCCGTCCGCAGATAGCAGAAGTTTACATAATTCTTCAAACACCCGTTCCCGGGCCAAATTATCCATTAGCGGCGCCAGTTCCTCCATGGCTCGCAACGTGGTTTCCTCCGGCTCCAGTCGGAACCGGGCAGCGAACCGGGCACCCCGCAAAATCCGCAGAGAATCCTCCCGGAACCGCTGAGCCGGATCGCCCACCGCCCGCAAAACCCGATTCTGCAGGTCAGCGCGGCCTCCAAACGGATCCACCAGACCCTTTTCCGGTGAATAAGCCATGGCATTGACGGTGAAATCCCGGCGGGACAGATCCTCCTCTATGGATGACACAAAATCCACCCGATCCGGATGCCGGTTATCGGCATAGCCGCTTTCGGTGCGGAATGTGGTGATTTCCACCACACCATCATCGGTGATCACCCCGACGGTGCCATGCTTTTCTCCGGCCAAGATCAGACCGAAGCCCGCGAAAACCGCCCTGATCTGATCCGGCAGAGCATCGGTGCAAAGATCATAGTCATGGGGCACCAGAGCCAGGCAGGCATCCCGGACGCAGCCGCCCACGGCATAGGCCGAAAACCCGGCCTGCTCCAACGCCCGGATGCAGCCGCTCACATAAGAAGGCAGATACATGGCAGCCACCGCATCAGTAACCCTGGTCATCCAGGTACTGCTGAATGTCCTCAATGAAGGCATCAATATCCTCATTGGGGTCAATATTCCAATGCAGCACCGCCTTCTGCCGCTTCACCGGGGGAGCCTCCACGATTTTCTCTTCCACAGCCACTTCCTGGCTTTCTTCCACGGCAGCTTCCGCTTCATCACCGGCAATCTCCGGCATACGGTTCAAAGAGCACAGATTCAGCAGAAGGAACATTCCGTACAGCAAATACATGAGCCAGTCGGAACCGGACTCAAAGGTGGCCACCAGGCAGAAATAGATGGCAAGGAGGCCAAAGAACAGCGCCCAGCGCCGATTACCCATGTTCATATCAAAGGCCCAGCGCCAATAAAGGGCAGGCACCAGAATGACGGACGCCAGGAACTGGAACAGGAAGCCGCAATAAGCTGGCTCTGTGCCATAGAGTTTTCCCAACAGGAACAGCCGCAGCACAAAATAAATACACGGAACCATGTGAACAAAGAACACCGGTTGATTGCCGCAGAACCGCTCCACGCCGGCCACCGCCAGGCAAATAGCGGACAGCATACTGGCCAATGCCACCAGGCCGTAGAGGAACTGCCCGGCTTCCAGCAGATCCATAATTCCCTTGTAGGCCATCACCGCCGCCAAAACCCAATAAGCAATGGCACCCGCGATGGATTTGGGGAAATTATCGCTGTGGCGGTGATTGCTGCCGGTTTCCCGGGTTAAGAACCACACAAAGACCACCACGCCAACGCTGAGCAGACACAGCAGCAGCCACGCGGGATGGCTGGGCCGGAACAGACCGCCGGGATCCTTGCCCTTTGCGTCAAACCAATACCGCAGACCGCAGCCGGCAATGGCCGCCAGCAGCATCAGGCAATCCGCATAATGGAGTAGTTTTTTCATATCCCATTCCTCCGAGAAGATCTTCAAAACGCGCCGGTTTCCTTCCGATCGGAATCAAAAGCCCGACACTACCCATAATAATACACTATTATAACAGATTTTCAAAAAAAAACAATTTAATATTGTATCTTCCGATAAAAAAGATTATAATGAGAAAAATCAAGCAGGAGGAACGCCCATGTTATTGATTGGAATTGTGTTGATCTCTTTGATCCTGGCTGTGATTGGCGCCGTGATCGGCCCTGTTTGGATGGGACTTGTGTGGTTTGCCGGCAGCCTGGTGGGATTGTTGGCGGCGGCTGTTTTGTTCTTGCTGGTGGCCTGCGCCCTGGTGAATAAAGAGAAGCCCCAGGAAACAGACAGTAAGTTCTACCGCGTAATGGCAAAACTCTACATTCAGGCCATTGTGAGCCTGGTGCGGCTGGATCTGCGGGTCGAGGGAATGGAAAAACTGCCCAAAGACGGCCGCTTTCTCATGGTGTGCAACCATATCCACGATATCGACCCGGGTATCCTGCTGCATTGTTTCCCCGACCGGGAACTGGTGTTCATCGCCAAACGGGAAACAAACAGTATGCCCGTCATCGGCTCCCTGCTGCACAAGCTGCAGTGCCAGCTGATCAACCGGGAAAACGACAAGGAAGCCTTAAAAACCATCATCAAGTGCATCCAGATCATCAAGGAAGACCGGGGCTCCATCGCCGTATTCCCGGAGGGCTATGTAAGCCTGGACGGCAAGCTGCGCCATTTCCGCAGCGGTGTGCTGAAAATCGCCCAGAAAGCCGGTGTCCCCATCGTGATTTGCACCCTGAAGGGCACAAAAACCGTGATTTCCAGCGCCCTGAAGCTGAAATCCGCCCGGGTGGATATGCACCTGGTGGATGTGATCAGCGCCGAAGAAGTGAAGAAAGCCAATACCGTGGATCTGGCAGAAATCATTTACGAGAAAATGATCGCGGACATGGGCGAGCAGTTCCGGTCCGATGAAAAGGCTATGCACCCGGATCTGCAAAGAGAGCGTATGGCGCAATAAATCGCGGTTTGTCGCTACGGGTGAGCCGGAAGCGAACAGACCAATAAACGAAAATTTCCAATCCCTCTTGATTTCAGACCCCGGATTGGATATAATGGTTGCAAATTTCCATTTTTGGAGGAAACAAATATGAAAAACAGCGAAAAAACCTTAGATATGATCGTAAACCTGTGCAAAAGCAGAGGTTACGTGTACGCCGGCTCCGAAATTTACGGCGGTCTGGCCAACTCCTGGGACTACGGCCCTCTGGGCGTGGAGTTTAAGAACAATGTCAAGAAGGCATGGCTGAAGAAGTTCGTCCAGGAATCCGACTATAATGTAGGTCTGGACGCCGCCATCATCATGAACCCCACCACCTGGGTCACCACCGGCCACGTGGGCTCCTTCTCCGACCCCCTGGTGGACTGCAAGGGCTGCGGCGCCCGTCAGCGCGCCGACAAGCTGATCGAAACCGCGCCTTCCGCTGCCGGTGTGAATGTGGACGCCATGGACACCAAGGAAATGAACGCCTTCATCGAGGAGCATGAAGATGTGGTCTGCCCCGTCTGCGGCAAGCATCACTTCACCTCCATCCGGAACTTCAACCTGATGTTCCAGACCAAGATCGGCGTCACCGAGGACTCCTCCTCCATCGCCTATCTGCGTCCCGAAACCGCCCAGGGCATTTTCGTCAACTTTGACAACATCCAGCGCACCACCCGCCGCAAGCTGCCCTTCGGCGTCTGCCAGGTGGGCAAGGCTTTCCGTAACGAGATCACCCCCGGCAACTTCACCTTCCGTACCCGTGAGTTCGAGCAGATGGAATGTGAGTTCTTCTGCCAGCCCGGCACCGACCTGGAGTGGTTTGCCTATTGGAAGGATTTCTGCAAGAATTGGCTGCTGAGCCTGGGCATCAAAGAAGATTCCCTGCGCCTGCGTGACCACGATCCGGCAGAGCTGGCCTTCTATTCCCGGGCCACCACCGATATCGAGTATCAGTTCCCCTTCGGCTCCGGCTGGGGCGAGCTGTGGGGTATTGCCGACCGCACCGACTATGACCTGGGCCGCCATCAGGAGGCTTCCGGCAAGAAGCTGACCTATTTCGACCAGGAGCGCAATGAGCACTACATTCCCTATGTCATCGAGCCTTCCCTGGGCTGCGACCGTGTGGCCCTGGCTTTCCTGTGCGAAGCCTACGACGAGGAAGTGGTTGGCCAGGACAAGAACGGTAAGGATGACGTGCGCACCGTGCTGCGTCTGCATCCCGCCCTGGCGCCCTACAAGGCTGCCATCCTGCCCCTGAGCAAGAAGCTGAGCCCTAAGGCCGAGGAAATTTTCAGAATGCTGCGCAAGGACTTCATGGTGGACTTTGACGATGCCGGCTCCATCGGCAAGCGCTACCGCCGTGAGGACGAAATCGGCACGCCCCTGTGCATCACCGTGGACTTCCAGACCGTGGGCGACGAAAACACCCCCGCCGATGATTGCGTCACCGTCCGTGACCGTGATACCATGGAGCAGGTTCGTATCCCCATCAGCCAGCTGAAGGACTACATCGCCAAGAAGTGCGAATTCTGATCCAATCGTCCGATCAAAACGCCGCCCAACAGGGCGGCGTTTGCCGTAATGATGAATTGGGGTTTATCGGGCAGTTGAGAATACCTTGCCGGTCCCTGCAATGCGTAAACGAATAGAGCGATAACCGAAATTTGAAACAGCGGCCAGACATTTTCCGCCATAGATAAAAATCCTTGTTTTCGCAAACATTTACAGAAAGTTTCATTGTCAGAACGCAAAAACTATGCTATGATATGCAAAAATAAGCCAAAATCCAAGGAGGCGACAGCCTGTGGAAAATCCCAACAACAAGAATAATCCCAACGGCCCCAAAAAGCCGGAGGACAAAAAGCCCAGAGGCCGCATATTCCCCACCCTGCTGCTGGCCATCGCGCTGGTGCTTGCCGGCACCATGGTCTACAACGCCATCGTCAGCAGCCAGTATGAGGAAACGGATTTCAACACCTTCCTGGCGGCCATGAACGCCGGTGAGCTGTCCGAAGTAGAAATCCAGGGCGACCGGATCCTTTACCTGACCAAGGAAGAGGCTGCCAAAGACTCCTCCGAGCAGCTGGTATTCTACACCGGCCTGCCCAGCGGCGGCGACTATCTGGAGCTGTCCAGGCAGCTGGACGAAATGGGCGTGAAAAACACCACCCAGATCGTGGAGGATAACTCCTTCATCATCATGATCCTCTACTACGCCCTGATGATCGGCGGTATGTTCCTGGTCATGAGCCTGATCACCCGGCGTATCGGCTCCGGCGACGGCATTATGGGCGGCATGAACAAGTCCAAAGCCAAGGTATACATGGAGAAGCAGACCGGCGTCACATTTAAGGATGTGGCCGGCCAGGACGAGGCCAAGGAAAGCCTGCAGGAGATCATTGATTTCCTCCACGATCCCGGCAAATACACCGAGATCGGCGCCAAGCTGCCCAAGGGCGCCCTGCTGGTGGGCTCCCCCGGCACCGGCAAGACCCTGCTTGCCAAGGCGGTGGCCGGCGAAGCCAATGTGCCTTTCTTCTCCATTTCCGGCTCTGATTTTGTGGAAATGTTTGTGGGTATGGGCGCCAGCCGTGTCCGTGACCTGTTTCAGCAGGCCGCCAAGGTAGCTCCCTGCATCATTTTTATCGACGAGATCGACGCCGTGGGCCGCTCCCGTGACAGCCGCTACGGCAGCCACTCCGAGCAGGAGCAAACCCTGAATCAGCTGCTTTCCGAAATCGACGGTTTCGACTCCAACAAGGGCATCGTGTGTCTGGCAGCCACCAACCGCCCGGAAATTCTGGATAAGGCGCTGCTGCGTCCCGGCCGTTTTGACCGGCGTATCATCATTGACCGTCCCAATCTCCAGGGCAGACTGGACACCCTGAAGGTTCACACCCGGAAAATCAAGCTGGCGGAAGATGTGGATCTGAAGAAGATCGCCCAGGCTACTGCCGGAGCCGTAGGCGCGGATCTTGCCAATCTGGTCAACGAGGCCGCCCTTCGGGCAGTGCGTCAGGGACGCAAGCTGGTGACTCAGGAGGATCTGCTGGTGTCCTTTGAGGTGGTCATCGCCGGCACCGAAAAGAAAAATACGGTGCTCACCGACACGGAAAAGCGAATGATCGCCTATCACGAAGTTGGCCACGCCCTGGTGGCCGCTCTGGAAAAGAAAACCGAGCCTGTCAGCAAGATCACCATTGTGCCCCACACCTCCGGTGCCCTGGGCTACACCATGTATGTGCCTGAGGAAGAAAAATTCCTGTCCACCAGAGAAGAGCTGCTCGCCGATATGCGGTCCATTCTGGGCGGACGCGCCGCGGAGCAGGTAGTGTTCGGCACCATGACCACCGGCGCTTCCAACGATCTGCAGCGGGCCACCTCCATGGCAAAGAGCATGGTGGCCCAATTCGGCATGAGCGAAGAATTGGGTTTGATGGCACCTGCCACCGTGTCCAACCGGTATCTGGACAGCCAGAGCTACCTGGATTGCTCCCAGGAAACCGCCGCCCGGGTGGACAACGCGGTGCAACAGCTGGTGGGGGAATGTTACGAACGCTCCGTCACCGTGCTGCGGGAAAACCGGGCGCTGCTGGACGAGATCAGCCAGTACCTGCTGACCAAGGAAACCATCACCGGCGAGGAAATGATGGCCATCATCAACGCCGGCAAGGAAGCCCCCGTTTCCGAAGAAGCATCCGAAGAATAAAAACCAACAAGCCTGCCGATCGGCAGGCTTGTTTCTTCTGACGCGGTGGGTCTATCATTGACTTATGGATTTTTCAACTGAACGCAAAAAACCTCTCTTGTCCTGGTAGACAAAAGAGGTTTCTGACTTGCGAAAGAGCAATATAACGGTGCATAAAGATAGGTAAGAAAAGCAAAAGGGTGCGTAACCGTACTATTCGACAAATTGGAATTTGTCAAAGTGTTCTTATCGGAAAATACATATAGTTCTTTCCGCTCGATGGGCAAGTAAAGTCATGGACAGCAAAGTCGGAGGCCAAGCGGTCTTAGGAAGACAAGCAAGTTGTT
>JAZOBI010000084.1:0-6051 GCA_045595885.1 Faecousia sp.
TGGCGTGTGCTGGGCATGAAGCCCTATCCCGTGCAGCTCATCGGCGGCATCGTGCTGCACCAGGGCCGTATCGCCGAAATGAAGACCGGTGAAGGTAAGACTTTGGTGGCTATTTTGCCCTGCTATTTGAACGCGTTGACCGGCAAGGGTGTCCATGTGGTCACTGTAAACGAGTATTTGGCCAAGCGTGACTCGGAGTGGATGGGCAAGGTCTACCGCTATATGGGCCTGAGTGTGGGCCTGATCATTCCCGGCATGACTTCCGCTGAGCGCAGGGTCAGCTATGCCGCGGATATTACCTACTGCACCAATAATGAGCTGGGCTTTGACTATCTGCGTGACAACATGGCCATTTATAAGCAGGAACTGGTGCAGCGGGGCCACAATTTTGCCATCGTGGACGAGGTGGACTCCATTTTGATCGACGAGGCCAGAACGCCTTTGATCATTTCCGGTAAGGGCGAAGAGTCCAGCAAGATGTATGAAATGGCGGATTATTTCGTTTCCTCTCTGCGCAGGCACGTCTTTGCCAAGACCGAGGATAAGGAAAGCTATGACGAGCTGGATTGCGACTACTATGTGGACGAAAAATCCCGCACCGTTTCCCTGACGGCTAGCGGTATCGCCAAGGCGGAGCGGTATTTTGGCGTGGAAAACCTGGGCGACGCGGAGAATTCTACCCTCTCCCACCATCTGAACCAGGCCATGAAGGCCCGGGGCTTGATGAAGAAGGACATCGACTATGTGGTCAAGGATGGGGAAATCATCATCGTCGACGAGTTTACCGGCCGATTGATGTATGGCCGTCGCTATAATGAGGGTCTGCACCAGGCTATTGAAGCCAAGGAAGGTGTAACCGTTGCCAATGAAAGTAAGACTCTGGCCACCATTACCTTCCAGAATTTCTTCCGGCTGTATGGAAAGCTCTCCGGCATGACCGGCACCGCGCTGACCGAACAGGAAGAATTTGGCACCATCTACGCCCTGGATGTGGTGGAGATCCCCACCAATCGGCCTGTTGCCCGGTTGGATCACTCCGATGTGGTCTACAAAACGGTGGCAGGTAAGTACAGGGCGATTGTCAATCAGGTGAAAGTATGCCATGAAAAGGGTCAGCCCGTGCTGGTGGGCACCATTTCCATTGAACGCAGCGAACTGCTGAGCAAGCTGCTGAAGAAGGAAGGCATCAGGCACAGCGTGCTCAACGCCAAGTATCACGAAATGGAAGCGCAGATCGTGGCCCAGGCCGGCAAGCTGGGCGCCGTAACCATCGCCACCAACATGGCCGGCCGTGGTACGAACATTATGCTGGGCGGCAACGCGGAGTTCCTGGCAAAGCAGGAACTGCAGAAGATGGATATTCCCGGGGAATTGCTGGCAGAGGCGGATTCCTATGCCGAAACCTGCGATCCGGAGGTTTTGGCCATCCGGGAGAAGTATGCCCAGCTTCTGGCGCTGCACAAAGCGGAAATCGCCGGTGAAGCGGAGCAGGTGCGCCAGGCGGGCGGCTTGTTTATCATCGGTACTGAGCGCCACGAATCCAGGCGTATTGACAATCAGCTCCGCGGCCGTGCCGGCCGTCAGGGCGACCCCGGCGAAAGCCGCTTCTATTTGAGCCTGGAGGACGATGTGATGCGTCTGTTCGGCGGCGGCCGTATGGAGCAGGTGAAGAATATGATGAGCTCCCTGGGCCTGGACGAGGACACGCCCATCGAGCAGAAAATTCTGTCCGGCGCCGTGGAAAATGCCCAGAAAAACGTGGAAAGCGTTCATTTCCGCTCCAGAAAGAATGTGCTGGAATACGACAATGTAATGAATACCCAGCGTGAGGTCATTTATCGCCAGCGCCAGAAGGTGCTGGACGGCGGCGACCTGCGGGAGAATATTTTGAATATGCTGCGGCAGTCTTTGGAAGGCGCGGCAGGAGATTTGGACGAACTGACGCGCTATGAGGGTGTTTTCTACCCCGTGGGCAGCGTCAGCATGAATCCGGATGTGGACAAGCTGTATGACTTGGCTGTGCAGACCTACGAAAAGAAGGAAGCGGAAATCGGCCCGAATGTCATGCGGGAACTGGAGCGGGTCATCATGCTGCGGGTAGTGGACGAATACTGGATGGACCACATTGATGCCATGGATGACCTGAAACAGGGCATTGGTCTGCGGGCTTACGGTCAGCATGACCCGGTGGTGGAATACAAAAATGAAGGCTATGAGATGTTCGTGGCCATGAATCAGGGTATTCGGGATGAAACTGTGCGCCGGCTTATGACGGTGCGGCTGAAGCCTCAGCAGGAAGTGAAGCGGGAACGGGTGGCCAAGGAAACCGGCACCGGCGCCGCGGTGAACGCGGTGGTGAAGAAGCAGCCTGTGCGAAAGGCTGCCACCAAGGTGGGACCCAATGATCCCTGCCCCTGCGGCAGCGGCAAGAAGTATAAAAAATGCTGTATGCAGAAAGATAAGATCAATTCATAATTAGAAATTTTGCCAAAGCTTCATTTATAATTTGTAACTTGTAATTTATAATTCGTTGGAGCAAACATGCCTGTAATTACAAAAAAACTTGGACAACTGGAATACTTGACTGCTGATGGCATCTCCGTGCCCCACTGTTTTACCACCCGGCTGGGCGGTGTCAGTACGGGGTATTTGGAAAGTATGAACATTGGCGCCCACCGGGGCGATGAACGCCGGAATGTGGCGGCTAATTTCGATATTTTGGCCCAGGCCATTGGCTTTCTCCCGGAAAATCTGGTGCTGACCCGGCAGGAACACACCGATCTGGTCCGGGTGGTGACGAAATGGGATCACGCCGGGCTGGATCACCACGATTATCCGGTGTGCGACGGGCTGGTGACCAATGAGCCGGATACCGCGCTGGTGGTGTTTACCGCCGATTGCACCCCAATTTTGCTTCATGATCCGGTGACCGGCGCCGTGGGCGCTGCCCACGCCGGGTGGCGGGGAACGGCTGCGGATATTGCGGGAAAAACGGTGGAGAAAATGGTGGAAGTCTTTGGGTGTGACCCCAGGAATATTTGCGCCGCCATTGGCCCCAATTTGGATCTGTGCTGCTTTGAAACGGATTCGGATGTGCCGGAGGCGATGCTTTCTGCCTTTGGGCAGGTGGCGGAACAATGGATTCGTCCTGTCGGAAATAAATTTTATGTAAACCTAAAAGCCATCAATGCCCATGGACTTCGCCGCCGGGGTGTTATCCGGATGGATATCAGCGGGGATTGCACCATGTGCTGCCATGATCGCTACTGGTCCCATCGGTTCACCAAAGGCATCCGTGGCAGCCAGGGCGCCATTATTGTATGCAAGGAGGCCAAAAAATGAAAAAAACAGGGGCTCTTTGCCTGCTTTTGTGTCTGCTGACCGGTTTGTTGGCCGGTTGCTGGACAGAGGAAGCGTATGTTCCCACCGGTGATGCGCTCTACAGCGAGGGGGATACTCAGCCCACGTACACAGTACCTGTGGATCGGGTGCAGCATCTTTGTATGGTTTACGACCCCACAGCGCCGATGCACCCATATCAAACGGTGAATCACACCAACCGGCTGCTGTTTCCGCTGATTTATCAGGGTCTGTTTTCCGTGGATGCGGATTATCAGGTGATTCCCATTCTTTGCAGCGGGTATTCCGTGTCCCGGGATATGAAAACCTACAACTTCTATCTGGAAAACGCCACATTCTCCGACGGAACAGCCTTGACCGCGGACGATGTGGTGGCCAGCCTGAACGCCGCCCGCACCAGCCCGGTGTACAAGGGTCGGCTGACCTATGTGCGGGATGTTGCCCTGGCAGAGGATGGCGGCGTGGTGGTGAGTTTGAGCACAGCCTATGAAAATTTCATGCTGCTGCTGGATATTCCCATTCTCAAGGCCTCCGAGGTGGACGCGCAGCGCCCTCTGGGCACCGGCCCCTACTATTTGGAGGAACGGGCAGGTGATCTGCGGCTGTTGCGCCGGGATGACTGGTGGTGCAACGCCAATTTGCTGGTGACGGCTCCGGTGATCCCTCTGGAAGAAGGTGCCGGAAACGCCCAGGTTCGGGATGCCTTTGAATATGGCGATGTGAGTTTGGTTTGTGCGGATCCGGGTTCGGATCTATATGTGGATTTCCGCAGTGACTATGAGCTGTGGAGCTGCGAAAACGGTATTTTCCTGTACCTGGCCTGTAACGAAAAGAGCACCGTTTTTTCCAATCAGACCATTCGGCAGGCCCTGACCCATGCCATCGACCGGGCGGGGTTGGTGGAAGCCTATTACCGGGGCTTTGCTATGGCGACCACATTACCCATCTCGCCCAATTCTCCCAACTACAATAAGCGGTTAGCGGACCGGTATGGCTATGATGCGGATGTGTTCCGGGCAGCGGTGGAAGAAGCCCAGATGCAGGGATACAGTGTGACCATCCTGGTAAACAAAGCGGACAGCCGTCGGGTTCGGGTAGCCCGGGATATTGCGGATATGCTCAGCGCCCTTGGCCTGAAGGCGGCTACCAGCGAGCTTAGTGGCAAGGACTATACGAACGCGCTGAATTGGGGAAGTTATGACCTGTATCTGGGACAGACGACCCTGTCGCCCAATATGGATCTGACGGCCTTTTATTCCACCAAGGGCGCGCTGAGCTTTGGCGGCTTGGCGGACGCGGCGATTTTGACGGTGTGTCAGGAAGCGCTGGCCAACGCCGGTAACTTCTACACCTTGCATCAGATGGTGATGGAGGACGCTATGCTGTGTCCCATCTTGTTCCGCAGCTATGCCATCTATACCGATCGCGGCCTCTTTTCGGAGCTGAATCCAGCCAGAGATCATGTTTTTTGCTATGATCTGGGCAAATCCCTGGAAGATATTTTGATTGCGTAAGATTTGGGCGTGTGCGATGCACACGCCCTGCTTTTATGTTTCAAGAATTTGCCGCAGCATCTGAATATGTTCCTGGGTCTGGCGGGACAGCTGCCGAAAAGCGGCGCCGTAGATGGGATGATCCGCCTGTTTATTATAGAAAGTCAAATTTTGCTGTAATCGCTGCAAACTGTTTTGTAAGTGGACTTTGGGAAGGGGGCGCTCCGGAAGATTACCGGCGTAAACCCGCTGCCAGACTTGCCGCTGTTGATGCTTTGTCATCATGCTCCTACCTCCTTTTGTTTCATTGTATGTAAAAATACGAAAAATGTTCGAAAAAAGGCTTCCATTTTTCGTTCATTTGTGCTATAATAAAAAATCATAGAATTAGGAGGGGTTTTGATGCCCAGAACCAGCAACAAAGCGGAAATGATTTTGGATTATGTCAACCAATTTGTTCAGGAAAACGGCTATGCGCCTTCTGTCAGAGAAATTGGCGCGGCTGTGGGGCTGCGATCTACCGCTTCTGTCAGCTACCACCTGCAGGCCTTGCAGGAGAAGGGGCTGCTGCAGGGACCCAAGGGAAAGGGCATCAAGCGCGCCATTGTTACCAGCCAGCGGCCCGGTCAGATCCCGGTGATCGGTGTGGTAACTGCCGGTGTGCCCATTTTGGCTTTTGAGAACCAGGATGGCACCATGGCCTGGGACGGGGATCCCGATTGTTTTGCGCTCCGGGTTCGGGGCGACAGCATGGTGGGCGCCGGCATCCTGTCCGGCGACAAGGTTGTGGTGCGTCCCCAGCAGACGGCCAGCGATGGGCAAATCGTGGTTGCCCGGATCGGGGATGAGGCAACCGTCAAGCGTCTGAGCCGCCGGGACGGACAGGTATGGCTGCTTCCGGAAAACGATGCCTATGCGCCTATTGACGGTCGTGAGGCAGAAATTATCGGCCTTGTGAAGGCAGTGGTCCGCGAATACTAAAAAAATCAAAAAATTTCAAAATTCTTCTTGACAAACGGATATTCGCTGTGTATAATGAAAAAGCTGTTTCGGCAGCACAATGTTATATGGCGGCGTAACTCAGTTGGTAGAGTACCCGGTTCATACCCGGTCTGTCACCTGTTCAAGTCAGGTCGCCGCTACCAGGCCCGTTGGTCAAGCGGTTAAGACACCGCCCTTTCACGGCGGTAACATGGGT
>JAZOBI010000085.1:0-5813 GCA_045595885.1 Faecousia sp.
CAGATAGTTGACAACTCCATCACCATTGACATCCCCCACCGGAATGGCATCCGGGTCGGCTTCGCCGCAATACGCACAGATTCCGTTCATATAGCTGTGCCCGGCGGCAGGAATGGGCGGTGTAGCCCTCTGCGGTGCAGGTGGGCGGCACCACGGTTTCTTCAAAACAGTCACTGTTTTCTGCATTAATGCCGTTTTCCCAAATCCGGAGTTCAAAATAGTCGGCAGAAAATCTGTAGGTTCGGTTACCTATGTAGTTGATCGTAAGGTCAACCCCGCTCAGATTTTTGGATTGGGAATCCTGGAGATACAGAACACCATCGTCATTCCAATAGTAATCATCCATGGGCAACGCTTCCAGTACGGTCTTCTGCAAGTCGTGATTGTAGACGCTCACATAAATCATATTGCTGCCATCCGCATCAATCACATTCTCCAAACGGACTGTGTAGAGTTGCTTCTGAGAATAAGAAAACAGATTGGCAAAGGTATACCCATAACAATGGATCCTGCTTTCCTCCCCCATCCATTCATATGATTGAATGAAAAAGTGGATTGTGCCATGGGTCTTTATACACGGATACGCGTTTTGTGACAATGGGGCAGGAGAAAACGCGAAAAATCCCGGATTTTCTACAGTATATTCCAGCGCCCATGGCAAGTTATGCCGCAAGGTCACGGTTTGATCCAGCTCATAATAGTACTGCGTTTCGCCATTGGGCGTCACGTAGGTATGTTTTTTTGTTTGGTTTTCCGCAACGCCGTCCGCTGCGACAGAAACCATTTCCTGGTTTTCCGCATCGTATGCCCAATGATAATTTTCCGTCGAATGGGTACAAGTGTTGGGAACTACCAGTTCAAATTCCGCCGTAGCATACCAATCAAACTCCCGGAACAAGACAGAGCCAATAATAGACGCGATATCCGCGGGAACAGAGCCATTATCCCCACTAAAATCAAACCGATCCCAAAATACCGCTCTCACGCTGTAGGTCACACTGCTTTCTGTGACAGTTTTCTGTTCAAGATAAGCATAGATGTCAACGCCGCCAGCCATCCAGGCAAGAGCGGCATCGTAGGCATTGCTGTATTCCGCCGGCACATACTGTCGCCCAGTGGAGAAAAGTCTGCCATTTTCCATGCTCTGGTCATCCGAAAAAAACATTCATGACATAGTAGATATCCGCTACAGACCAGTTTAATCCTACATTTACATAAATGGAAGAACGGTTCACTTGCTGCAGCATCCTGATTCCTGACAGGCAGGCGTCTACCGTACTTTGAAAGCCCATCCCGGAATTCATTAGCACGGCTGTCAGGGCGTTATCCTCGTCCATATGGAGGGTTCTGCCGCCCATGGTGATGCCATGGAGCGCCAACGCGGAAGCCGCGGCATCCACGGCATCGTTTTGGTCAATGGAATCGGCATAGGCGCGAATCTGCTCCTCAACGGTGGGCAAGCCGCTTTGGGGTTCCGCCTCCGATTGGGCGCGGACTTTCCCCAGGGGCACCAGGGTCAGCAGCATGGTCAGCACCAGAACCAACCGCGCCGCCCTTTGATACATCCTCTTTTTCATGTTGTTTCCTCGTTCCGAAATTTTTCTTTATTTTCGCACATTCTGTCCCAACACGCAAGCCGTTGCCCGGATTTGTCCTGTTTGCAGTAAAAAAGCACCGAAACCATAGGGCTTCGGTGCTTTTGGGCGCGGTGTTTACCAAATAACGATTCTCTTGGAAGGTGCCAGGTACATTCCGTCAGTCTTCTTCACGTTGAAGGCGGCGTACCACTCGGGGAAGTTTCTGGGGGGCATATTGGCCCGAAGAATATTAGGACCGTGGACATCCACCTGCAGCAGCAGTGCCTGGTACTCGGGCTTTGCCTTCTGGCACCAGACCCGGGCCCAGTTGGCAAAATATTCCTCAAAGGAAACACCCTCGGTGTTGGACATGATATCCAGGGTACCCGCCATACCACCGTTGTCGGCGATGTTTTCGCTGACGGTGAACTTGCCGTTGCAAACGCCCCAGGGCAGCTCAATTCCATCAAACTGCTTGACCATGGCAGCCACTTTCTTGTTGAACTTCCGCTCGTCGGCCTTGGTCCACCAGTTATTCAGGTTGCCCAGCTCGTCGCACTTGGCGCCGTTGGAGTCGAAGGCATGGGAAATTTCATGGCCGATGACCGCGCCAATGCCGCCCAGATTCTCGGATCTGGTCTGCTTGATGGAGTAGAAAGGCGGCTGCAGAATGGCCGCGGGGAAGGTGATGTCATTGACAAAGGGATCGTAGCAGGCGTTGACCATGTGTCCGGGCATGGCCCAATGGGTACGGTCCACTTCCTTTCCCAGCTTGGCAAAATTATCCTCCATGCGGATTCTTCTCAGCGCGGAGACTGCGTCAAACAGGGATTTGCTTCCGTCAAACACCAATTTGGAGTAGATTTCTTCGACGCGGTCCGGATAACCCAGCTTCAGACCCATCTTGGAAAGCTTCAGGATGGCCTTCTCCTTGGTGGCAGGCTCCAGAATATCATTGGTTTCAATGCGCTTCTGATAGGTGGCAACGATTTGCTGCACGATCTCGGTGATGTCCTTCTTGGCTTCCTCACCAAAATACTTTTCACCGTAGTACAGGCCCACAGGTTCGCTGTACATACCGGATGCCAACTGATAGGCAAACTTCTCAGCGGAGGAATTGGCTGCAATACCGGAAAGGGCTCGCATAAATGCGCCGCCCAGGTCACGCAGTTCCTCGGACAGCAGGCTGCAATTACCCATCAGAGTGGTAACATAGGCCCAGTTCTTGTACATCACAAAGGTATCCGGGTTGAAAACTTCCTTGAAGTTTTTGAAGAAACGGGGCTCAGCCACGATGATCTCCTCGGGGACAAAGCCGAAGATATCGGTCAGCAGCTTTTTCAGATTCAGAGGCTTGACCATACCGGCCACTCTGCCGGTGGCCATGGGGTTGTACATCTTGACGTACTCGGACCATTCCTCACGGCTCTTGACGAACTTGGCAACCAATGCGTCAAAGGCCAGCGTATCCTTCAGCAGAGCATCAATTTCTTCCTGGCTGTGACCGGCGATGGCCAGAACCTGCCCGGCAAAGCCGCTCCACATATTCAGCATCATATCTCTTTGCTGCTCGTTCTTATAATAGGAAGCATCAGGCAGGATCACGCTGGGGCCCTGGATCATGACGCAGTGATGGGTGGTATCCTTCATGTTGGGTTCCACCATGATATTCAGAGGCATTTCAATGCCCTTGAGAATCAGTTCTTTGGCGCGAAGGTTGAACGAACGCATGGTAGCGATCTTCTTGAGAATCGCCAGATTCTTCAGCGCGGGCTTGATGCCCTGCTTTTTCTTTCGTTTCACATCCTTGGCCAGCATATACAGGGTGCAGGCTCTTTCCAAATACTCGTTGGGATAGGATGCATCCTTGCACATGGCGTTGAATTCGCCAATCATCAGTTTTTCCAGATCGGTGCTGAGGGCGGCAAAGCCGCCGGCAACGGGCATATCGTCCGGGATCACCAACTCATTGAGCTTGTCCTGGTTGACATAGGTATACAGATCGTCTTGAATTCTTACTTTTTCCATGGTTATCTCCTTTAGTTAAAAAGTCATTGTAAAAGAACAGGATTGCAACAAGGGTCTTTGCTATATTCTACCTTTTTTGACCCCACTTGTCAACAACCCAAACTTCCGGCAGAAAAACATGGGCAGGAAAATTCCTGCCCATGTTCGTCATAAAGGTTCGGGTCTTATTCGAAGGAATCAATCATGCCCACATAGAACTGGGCTACCAGCATGGCATCCAGATAGTTGACCACGCCATCGCCGTTGACATCTGCGGCGGCCAGAGTCAGCTCATCGGCTGTAATCATGCCTACATAATGCTGGGCAATCAGCATGGCATCCAGATAGTTGATCACGCTGTCGCCGTTGACATCGCCCATCAGCACCGCATCGGGATCCACCTGTCCGCAGTGCTCACACTCGCCGTCCACATAGCTGTGGCCGTAGGCAGCAATCATTTCGCCCTCAGCAAGCTGTTCGCCGCAATCGGTACAATAGATATCACCGGAATAGCCGTCCTCAACACAGTTGGCGTCCACTGCGTTACGGATTTCGGTGTTGCTGTGGAGGCAGAAATGCTCGTTGTTGATTTCCTCATGGACGACCGTAACAGCTGCCTCAGGATCCAGAGCCTCAAAGGTCAGGGTCGCAATAGCCTCACCGGCAGGAATGCCTGCCAGGCAGACATAGCCAACGGTCAGGGTGCCTTCCCCATCCAAGGTGGAGATGAAATCAGCATTCACATCCACATCCACCAGGATCATCTTGGCGGGATCCCAGGTAACAACAAAGATACCATTGGTTGCATCCACATCCAGGGTCACTTCCACAAAGACATAGTTCTCGGGTACATAATCGGGATCCTCGGCGCCACAGTTGACGCAGATACCGTCTGCATACTCGTGACCGGTAGCGGGAATGGTGGTGGTTTCACGGCTCAGTTCCACACCGCAATCGGCGCAATAGACAACAGTTTCATAACTGCCATCGGCAACGCAGGTTGCTTCCTGCTCGTTGACGATTTCCGTTCTGGTGTTGGAATGCTGACACTCCTCAGCGGCTTCCTCAAAGTGGAAGTTAACAGTGATTTCGCCGCCGGGCTGGCTATAGCCCTTGGAGGTGCCGACATTCAGCACAATGCTTTCACCGGTCTTGATTTCTACAGTGAATGTATCGCTGTCGCCATTCTTGTAGAAGCGGTCTTCCTGTGCCAGCTGCGCACCGTCAGCACCGTAATGATAGAAGTATACTCTCCAGTTTTCACCGGACATGGTGATGGTCACAGTGCCATCCTCGGTTGCAACAAAGTCAAAATAGTGGCTCTTATAGCTGCCCAGGTTGATCACATTGTCGCCTTCCACCAGATCCTGGGGATTATCCTGATCGCCCTCGGGGATCGCCACGGAAATCGCAAAGACAGCTGCCACATCGCCGTCGTTGCCGATCTGGATCATGGTGGTGCTGTCCATACGAACAGTTACCACACCATCCACGGCATCGTAACGGGTGCTGCCAACGATTACGTAGGCGTTTTCGCCCTCGATGATCAGATCACGGCCACTGAAGGGATAGACAGTGCTCCAGGAGCTGTCGTCATAGTAGGATTCCAGCTTGTACCACACAGCGCTGCCGGCCGGGATCTCGATGGTCTGAGCAGGACAATCGGCGTACAGCAGTTCCACGGGGTTGTTCATACTGCCCTGAGGATGCTCATAGAAGCCGTCCAGGCTCAAATTGATGACTGCGCTGACGGTGCCGGAGCCATCCCAGCTGTAGTCCTTGATGACGATGGCGATTTCATCGCCCGACTTGACTTCATAGGATTTGCTGAATACGGACACGGAGGAACCGTTGATGGTCATCTGGACACTGCTTCCCAGCACATCCGCGGTAACCTGCTGGCCATTGTACAGCATTTCCACCACAGAAACATACACGGTGCCATCCTGCTCCACCACATACACATACTCCAGATCCTGGGCCAAATTGTTGTTGCCAATGACCAGAGTTTCCGCTGCGGCAATTTCCTTCAGGGTCATATCCGCGGTGTAGGTGTCGCCATCGAGAGATACGATCTCTACGGTGATGACCTGACCGGCGGTTACATTCATCTTGGCGGTGCTGCCGGTCATGGCCTTGCCATTGATCAGAATCTGCACCTTGCTGCCATTGTACCAGGAATACTGCTTGGAGCCTGCGCTGTTATACACGCTGCCTACGCTGAATTCC
>JAZOBI010000086.1:0-2028 GCA_045595885.1 Faecousia sp.
TTCCCACATTGGTGTTGCAGAGCTTTTCGGTGAAAGCTTTGCCGCCAGCGGCACAGACACATTGCCGGTGAGCATCACCGCTGCCCGGGATTGCAGGATCATGGTGATCGAATGCAGCCGCATTACGGTAGGCTGCAGCAATGCCTGCGGTTTTCACAGCCAGATGATCCACAATCTGCTGCGTGTTGTTGCAAACAAAAACATACAGTACAATCAAAAGCTGGAGATCACCGCCCAGCGCACCACCCGGGAAAAGCTGATGGCCTACCTGCTGTGGCAGGCCAAGGTCCAAGGCAGCGACAGCTTCACCATTCCCTTTGACCGGCAAGGCTTGGCCGATTACCTGGGCGTGGAACGCAGCGCCATGTCCGCGGAGCTGAGTAAGCTGAAAAAAGATGGGATCATTGATTTTGAACGAAGTCGCTTCATATTAAAAACGGAGGTACCAGCATGAGAAAGATCAAATGGGGCGTTATGAGTACGGCATACATTTTCGAGCGGGACACCGCCGAGGGTATGCGTCAGGCGGAAAATTGCGAGCTGTACGCCATCGCCGGCCGCAGTATGGAAAAGGCACAGCTTTTCAAGGAAAAGTATGGCTTTGAGAAAGCCTACGGCAGCTATCAGGAACTGCTGGATGACCCGCAGGTAGAGGCCGTCTACATTCCCCTGCCCAACACCATGCATCTGGAGTGGACCATCAAGGCGCTGCAGGCAGGAAAGCATGTACTGTGCGAAAAGCCCCTGGCACCTACCGCCGGGCTGGCAAAGCAGATGTTTGATGCAGCCCGGGAAAACGGAGTGCATCTTATGGAGGCCTTTGCCTATCAGCACTCCCCTTTCATTGCTGCGGTTGCCCAGGCGGTACAGAGCGGTGTCATCGGCGATGTGCGCTATATGGAATCCGCCCTCATTACCTCCGATTACGATCGTACCAACATCCGCATGCGGCGGGATACGCTTGGCGGCTGTACCTATGATTTGGGTGTATACTGTGCCAGCCTGACCCAGCGGGTGCTGGGGAAAGAGCCCAAGAGTGTGAAGGCTGTGAGTACCTTTGCCGATGGCGTGGATATGTACACAACCGTTTTAATGGAATATGAAGATGGCGCAAGAGCCAATTTTGGTTGCGGCATGGTGCTGGCTACCGAAAAAAATTCCGCCCTGGACCGCTTCCAGATCCACGGTACTTTGGGCAGCATTCAATCTGTGAACTTCGGCTTCAACTGCCCCGGTGAGCTGAGCTACCGGCTGAAGACTTTTGACGGCCGGGACGAGATCGTGACCGTTCCCACGCCCCACAACTACCGCCTGGAGGTGGAGCAGCTGGGCCGCTGCATTACGAACGGTGAAACGCCCGCCGTCACCCAGGAATTCTCCATGGCAGTTGCCCGAACCATCGACCGGGTATTGGAAGCAATCGGTTACTAACTCCGCACCCAAAATGGCTCTCCCCCATGGGAGAGCTGGCAATTGCCGATTTCAGGCAATTGACTGAGAAGGATTTTTGTATCCGGTAACCCTCTCCGCCCCCTGGCGGGGGCACCTCTTCCAAGGGGAGAGGCTTTCATGCCTACGCCCAACCTTCTGCCCAAATCCTAAAAAATCGGCCCCCGTTCTATCGAACAGGGGCGGTTTCTTTTACGGGCAAAACCAGGGCAGCCAGCCAAGCTCCTGGAGGCTTTGGATGACATCGGCGGGGATGTCGCCTTTTTCGTCTCCCGGTTGCTTGATACACAGGTATGCTTTTGCCTGGCCGGGGTAACTCTCGGCGATGGGGCCGTGGACAACGAAGACCTTGTCACCATCTGTCAGGCTGTCGAACAGGCTGTCCCTGCCGGACATGCTGATGGGACTACCCTCGATCAGCAGCATGTTTCCGCGGTTGGTTTCGATATATACCGCTTCGCTCCAGCCGATCCCGCGGTGTACAGCCACGCCCACCAGGCAGGCTGCAGCGATCAGCACAGCAATGAAGCAAAGCGTCACGATCCGCCATGCTGTTCTTTTCATGGGGTGACCTCCTTT
>JAZOBI010000087.1:0-22691 GCA_045595885.1 Faecousia sp.
GTTGATTTTGTGGCTGCCAAGAAAGCGAAGCTGCTGGGTCGCAGGCAGTTTTTCATCATTTTCATAGGGCGTATCATACAGAGCCTGCTTCAGCCCCCACAGGTGAAATTGCCCCGGAACCACCGTCAGCAGTTTTCCACCGGGCTTCAGGATCCGGGCAAAGGAAGCCTCGTTAAAGGGCGCAAACAGATGCACCGCATAGTCCATACTGCCGTCTTTCACCGGAATGGAGGCCATATTGGCCACAAAATAGGTGCCGTTTCCCCGCTTAGCCGCAAGGCGCACCATTTCCCGGGAGATATCAAAGCCAAAGACATTCAAATTTGGATTTTCTCCCAAAGCAGCGGTATAGTAGCCCTCACCGCAGTAAATATCCAGCACATTTCCCCGCTTATCAGCGAAAATACGGCACAATTCTTGCCGCAAAACAGAATAATAACCCTTATTAAGAAAATCCCGGCGGCTACGAGCGGATAGTTTATCGTCGCCTATGAGGTCACCATTTTTGGATGTCCGGAGCAGGTTTGCATAACCTTCCTTTGCAATATCAAAGCTGTGCCTTTTCTCACAGCGCATGGAATGGCCGTCTTCATGGAGCGCCTGGCCGCAAACAGGACAAATCAGCACGGTTTCTCCCTCCCCTGCCCGATTTTCATCGGTCCTTTTTTCAAGATCTTCTGAAACTGCATTACAAAGACGGTAACAGTAACGGAAGCAGCAGTGATGTCGCTGACAGGCTCTGCCAGGAACACCGCGAAAACATCGTCCTTCAGAAACGCAGGCAGAATATATATCAGTGGGATCAGCAGTACCAGTTTCCGCAGGCAGGCAAGCAGAAGGCTAACTTTCGCCTGTCCCAAGGCCATAAAACTCTGCTGGCAGGAAGTTTGGAAGCCCATGGCAAAAATGCCGGCCATGTATATCCGCATACTCCATACAGTATATTCCACAAGGGATGGATCCGTGCTGAAAATACCCGCCAGCACCCTGGGAAACAACATGGAAAAGGCACAAAAGGCAATGGTATAGCCGCCGCAGACGGCGATCTGCAGGCGAACACATTTCGCCACGCGGTCCGAATTTCCGGCGCCAAAATTATAGCTGATGATCGGCTGACAGCCCTGACATATGCCAGAGGTTGGCAGCAGCACTAAATTGGTGCAGGAGGAAATGATGGTCATGGAACCAACCGCTATGTCTCCGCCATAACGGGACAGGCTGGAATTGAAGCAGATGTTCAGAATCGCCTCTGTGGAGAGCATAACAAACCCGGAAGCGCCCAGGGCAAGACAAGGCGCGCAAACCCTTCCTTCCAAACGCAGGCCACGCAAACGCAGGATGGTCTTTTTGCCAAAAATCAAGAACCACAGCACCCAGAGGCAGCCAACCGCCTGGCTGATGACCGTAGCGATGGCTGCGCCCTTGACACCCAGGTTCAATCCATAAATAAAGATGGGATCCAAAATCAAATTGATCACTGCGCCAATCAAGGTTGTGATCATGGCAAAACCGGAGAAACCCTGGGCCGTCAGAAAGCTGTTAAGTCCCAAAACCGTCAGCGTGAATACATTGCCGATGGCATATACCCGAATATAATCCAGTGCGAAACCAATGGTATCTTCGCTGGCACCAAAGAGCCACAGCAGTGGCTCGGCCAGGAGTTCATACGCGAGGGTAAGCACTGCGGCAAAAATCAGGATCATGGAGAAACAGTTACTCATGATCCGCTGGGCTTCCTCCTTGTTTCCCTGTCCAAGAGCGATGGCCGCACGAGGCGCGCCACCGGCAGCGCCCAGCAAGGCAAAAGCATTGATCATCAAGATCATGGGCAAACACAGACCGACACCGGTTAACGCATCGGTACCCACAATGTCAATATGGCCAATAAAAATCCGGTCCACGATATTGTAAAGCAGGTTGACTAGCTGCGCCACCACAGCAGGCAGCGCCATTTTCAGCATGAGTCTTGGAATGGGAGCCGTTCCAAGAAGCGTGTTATTCTTATCTTTCATAACAGAACACCCAAACTTTGTAATGAATAAACAAACCCCTGCGCAAACACAGCCGCGCAGGGGGTTGAGGTTGAAATGGATTACCGATCCTTATTTGCCTTCTTTTCAGCCTTTGCCTTAGCCTTTGCCTCAGCAGCCTTCTTGGCCTCTTCCTTAGCGCGCTCAGCACCGGTTTCATTGGTGGACATGGCCCACTTTGCGAACTCGACACGAACACGGTCAGCACCGGTTTCGATGACGAACTTATCTTCCTTCACATCCACAACGGTGCCAATAACACCACCGATCGTAGTGACCTTGTCGCCAACCTTAACAGAGGAACGCATCTGTTCGGCTTCCTTCTTGCGCTTGTTCTCAGGGCGAATCATCAGGAAGTAGAAAACGGCAACCATGATCAGCAGAGTAATGATCATTGTGCCCATGCCGCCGGTCAAATCGGTGCCTTCTGCGGCAGATTCCAGAAAATAAAGCATGGATAATTTCTCCTTTATTGTTTAATCCAGATTATTATATCAATTTCAAAAGAAAAAGCAAGGGGAAAATCAAATTCTGCGGGCCAATTTTACAGAATATTCATTTCTAAAGGCATCGAAACGATCCTCATCCAGGGCCTGGCGGATCTTTTCCATCAGTTTGTTGTAAAAATACAGGTTGTGCATCACGGCAAGACGCATGGCAAGCATTTCTTCCGCAACAAACAGATGGCGAATATAGGCGCGGCTATAACGGCGACACACCGGGCAATCGCATTGGGGATCAATGGGATTTTCGTCCAACATATACTTGGCGTTTTTCAAATTGATTGCGCCCTCCCAGGTGAACAGCCGGGCATGACGGGCATTACGGGCAGGCATGACACAATCAAAAAAGTCCACACCGCGCCAAACCGCCTCGATGATATTGCTGGGTGTGCCGACGCCCATGAGATAGCGGGTCTTTTCCCTGGGCATATGGGGCTCCACGGCTTCAATGATATCATACATCTCTTCCGCAGTCTCACCCACAGCCAGGCCACCGATTGCATAGCCGGGCAGATCCATATCTGCTATGCGTTTCATGTGATCCACGCGGATATCGGCGTAGGTGCCGCCCTGATTGATGCCCCAAAGCATCTGCTCACGGTTGACGGTATCCGGCAGGCTGTTCAGCCGGGCGTTTTCTGCCTTGCAGCGCTCCAGCCAGCGGGTGGTGCGGGCCACAGAGTCCAATACATACTTCCGGGGTGCGGGATTTTCAATGCATTCGTCAAATGCCATGCAGATGTCAGAGCCGAGATTCGACTGAATCTGCATACTCTCTTCCGGTCCCATGAAGATCTTGCGGCCATCAATATGAGAGGAGAAATACACGCCTTCTTCCTTGATCTTTCGCAAAGAAGAAAGAGAAAACACCTGGAATCCACCGGAGTCGGTAAGAATAGGGCCATCCCAGGTCATAAACTTATGCAGACCGCCCATATCCCGAACCACTTTATCGGTGGGTCGAAGATGCAGGTGATAGGTATTGGAAAGCTCCACCTGACAGCCGATGTTTTTCAGATCCTCCGCGCTCAGCGCGCCCTTGATGGCTCCCTGGGTGCCAACATTCATAAAAACAGGGGTCTGCACCGTTCCATGGGCGCAGGTGAATTCACCCAGGCGGGCCTTTCCTTCCGTTTTCTTTAATTTAAACATACATTACCTCACTTATTGTGATTATAAAGGACATAATTCTTGGATACCTCTACCGTATCATACCGGGTTTCGAATCTGGATTCACCAAAGTACACGAACCCGGATTTCTCCACAACACGACGGGATCGGTCATTTCGCAGGAAATGTCCGCAGGTCAGATAGTCATAGGAAAGAACACGAAAGCAGTAGTCTATCACAGCGGCAACAGCCTCGGGCATCAAGCCCCTGCCCCAGTAATCCCGGCTCAGTACATAGCCGATTTCTCGACCAAATTTGTTGTCACCTTCAGGATCAGGATCCATTTCTTCCAGGCCAAAAGAGCCAATCACCCTGCCATTCTCTTTCAGTTCCAGAGCGAAGGTTTTCTTTCCGTCAATAAACATATTCAAGATTGAATGGGATTCTGCAATATCCCTGTGATGATTCCATCCTGCCATTTCGCCAACACCGGGGACGCTTGCGTATTCATAAAGATCCCCAAGATCGCTTTGTTGCCAGGCACGCAGGATCAGTCTGGGCGTTTCAATACGGACATTTGTAACATCAATCGGTGCGTTCATAATAGTCTCCTTGGTACGGTATATTGTTGTTTACAGAGTTTACTGTCATTCCGAGCCAGCGAGCACGCTGGCGTGGGAAGCCCCATCGGTAAACGGAAATGAGAAGAAGATTGCCACGTCGCTACCTTTGGGCGGCTGCTGGCAATGACAGCGCGTTATAATTGATGCGTCATTGATCGAGCAAACAACAGTTTTCCGTACGGTCAAGCGACTAAATATTTCTCCAAAAACGTCCTGATGGCGGATTGATACATTTCCGTCTGCTTGTACATACCGTTTCCATGATCACAGCCGGGCAGGATCACTATGGTAGTGTCCATTGGATTGCGGGATTTCAGTTGTGTGAAGGATTCTTCCATTTTCTCATTACTTCCTGCCGAAAGCAGAATAGGATACCGACCGCTGGATATGGTTTGAATCCGGTCGAAGGCAAGGGGATCCATGGAAAACTCCCTGCGGTAACGGGCAAGTAAATGAGGATACACCCGATCTGCATCCTTTTTGAATACATGGCCTGTAATGCCTTTCAAAAACGATTCAATGCTGACATTGGGTGCATCGGAAACCAGACATTTCACATTTCGCATCTCCCGGCTGGCCAGATCCAACACGATGCCGCCGCCCATGGACAATCCGTGAAGCACTATTTCTCCCTGTGGAAATCTTGCATTGATGGCATCTACCCAGCTCATCATATCCCTATGCTCCAAGGCGCCAAAGGATATATACTTTCCTTCGCTGAGGGCATGGGCTCGCTGATAAGGAATCAGAACATTAAATCCCATGGAGTGGTAGAAAAGGCCCGGAAAGGCGGATTCCCGTTCCGCATGACTGGTGTAACCATGCACCCAAACAACGGTTTTTTCACTGCTTCCGGGATAATAGATCCCCTGCAGACACAAACCGTCCTGACTGACGATCTCCCATTTTTCCCGCGGAAGCTTTTGAATCTCCGCCAAAGAGTCATGCACTTTTTTGATGGTAAAATACCAGCTGTCCTCCGGCCCGACCATGGCATAAGCCTTGTTGATATCCGGCCGGCGCAGTATACGGTCAAACAGAATATTAGCCTTTATTCTTTCAAACACAGCGTTCTCCTTTACAGCAGAAGCATGGCATCTCCAAAGCTGAAGAACCGATAGCGTTCCTTCACCGCTTCCTCATATGCCGCCAGCACTTTTTCCCGACTGGAAAAAGCGGAAACAAGCATTACCAGGGTGCTTTCCGGCAAATGGAAATTGGTGATCAGACCCTGCATCGCTTTGAATTCATAGCCGGGGTAAATGAAAATATCCGTCCATTTGGACTTGGACTCAAAACTGCCGTCTTCGTTGACCAGGCTTTCCAGGGTACGGCAGGAGGTGGTACCAACACAGATAATTCGACCGCCCTCACATTTTGTCCGGTTGAGAATCTCAGCGGTTTCGGCGCTGATCATACAAAGTTCCGCGTGCATATGATGGTTCAGTACATCATCGACCTGAACAGGACGGAAGGTACCAAGACCTACATGGAGCGTCACGAACGCGATTTTGATGCCCTTTTGACGGGCTTTTCCCAGCAGATCCTGCGTCCAGTGCAAGCCTGCGGTGGGCGCCGCCGCGGAACCCACTTCCCTGCTATAAACCGTCTGATACCGCTCCTGATCCGCAAGTTCAGCCTTTATATAAGGCGGCAGAGGCATTTTGCCTAATCGTTCCAGCACCTCCAGAAAAATCCCGTCATAATGGAATTCCACAACCCGGTTGCCGGTTTCCTGCACCTCCACCACCGTGGCGGTCAGCTCCCCATCACCAAAAATTACTTGATGTCCCACCTGCATTTTTCGGCCGGGCTTGCAAAGACATTCCCACTTTTTATCGCCCAAATCCCGCAAAAGCAGCACTTCCACCGCGCCGCCGGTAGGTCTGTGTCCCAACAAGCGGGCAGGCAGCACACGGGAATCATTCATCACCAGGCAATCGCCGGGCTGCAGGTAATCCAAAATATCATAAAAATGCCGATGGGAGATTTCACCGCTTTCTCTGTTCAGAACCAGCAGCCGGGAACCATCCCGCTGCTGCAAGGGAGTCTGTGCAATCAGTTCCTCCGGCAGATCATACCAAAAATCCGATGTCTTCAAGGCATATTCCTCCATATTAAATCGTATCTAATATTATAGCGCATTTCGCCCATATTTGCAATAATCAAAATATCCCCATGCCGCATAGATTGGCATGGAGGTAATGTTTTATGAAAAAAGTATTGTTTACAGGGGCCTGCACAGCCCTGGTAACGCCGTTTTTAGACGGAAAGATCAATTACCCAATGATGGAGCGGCTGCTGCAGCGGCAAAAAGACGCCGGGGTCGAAACAGTAGTAGTCTGCGGCACAACCGGGGAATCCCCCACCCTTTCCGACGGAGAAAAGCTGGAACTGTTTCGCAGGTGCAAAGAGTTTGCCGGCAGCAATATGCAGATCATCTGCGGAACAGGATCCAATGATACCCGACACGCCATGGAGCTGAGCGTTGCCGCTCAGGAGGCAGGCGCCGATGCGCTGCTGGTGGTTTCGCCCTACTATAACAAGGCCAACGCCGAGGGTCTGTTTGCACATTACTTAGCGGTGGCCCATTCCGTTGGAATCCCGGTAATTATCTATAATGTTCCGGGCAGAACCGGAGTGGATGTGCCTGTGTCTGTGTATAAACGACTTAGTCAGGTTCCAAACATAGCCGGAGTCAAGGAAGCCAGTACCGATATTGTGAAGATCGTCAGAATCCGTCATGCTTGCGGCGCAGATCTTCCCATCTGGAGTGGAAACGACGATCAGGCTGTGGCGGCCATGGCATTGGGCGCCCAGGGTGTGATTTCCGTTCTCTCCAATGTGATGCCATACAAAACACAAGCCATGGCCAACGCGGCGCTTGCCGGCGATTTTGATACTGCATCCGAGCTGCAATGCAGCATGCTCCCACTGATCGACGCCCTGTTTTCCGAAGTCAATCCCATTCCCGTCAAGGCAGCTATGGCAATGATCGGGTTTGATTGCGGAGGCTGCAGATTGCCCTTGGCAGAGTTATCTCCGGATAATAAATCGAAATTATTATCGCTGCTGCAATAAAGAAAAGGACCGCATGTGCGGTCCTTTCATTCTAATTTGAAGCCCTCAAAAATTGGGATCCAACCTTCTTTCACAGCGGTATCGTACTGTTGCCTCGTTTTCAGTGTCCAGCTGACACCGGGAATGTGGAGAATATGCATACAAATCCAGGTTCCAAAGGCCTTGCGATCCTCAAATTTATAGGCAATAAAGTCCGGCCGAGTGTAGAAATTCGCCAAATGATAAGTCATCAGGAATTTCAAAATCCAGGGCAACGGCATCTTCTTGGGCATCCAATTCTCGGATAACTGACCTCTGACAATGTCCGGCCGATGCTTGCGCAGCCATCGAACTGCTCTGGGATCGAAGGATTCCATGCAATATAGACCATCGTAATCATCCAGCATTTTGCAGGCTGCTTCGCACAGAGGCGCCACATTATTATTGTGGCTTTTCAGTTCCACAATCAACGGCGCTTTACCGGCAAACAGGTCCATTACCTGCTGAAACTGGGGAATCGTTTCATCTGTGCCGTTCAAATGAAATTCCTGAAGCTGCTCCGTGGTCAGGTCTTCCACATTCCCCTCTTTGCCGGTGACGCGAAGCAACGAAGAATCATGGATCACCGCAAGATTCCCGTCCTTCAGCAGGTGAATATCCAGTTCAATTCCGCAGCCCGCATCCAGGGCGGCCCGGAAGGCAGCCATGGAGTTTTCCGGCTTTTGAGCATCATGAAGTCCACGGTGGGCATAATTCCAGCCCCGAAACTTAGCCATGTCCTGATGGGTTTTACGACCCATCAGGCACCACAGATAAAGCAGCACCAGTAAGATAATTACAATCAACGCAATCCACATGACGCTTATTCAAAATTTACTGCGGTCTTGCTTTCAGACTTCTTTTCGGCCTCGTTCTCCGTCTTTGCATCACCATGCTTAACAAGGAACATGGTCACAAATGCCAGACCGGCAAATACAGCGGCATAGGGAAACAGTACGGTCATTCCCATCTGATCCATCAAAAAACCGGAGAACATGGGGGTAATGATCTGGGCGGACATGGAGGCAGTATAGTAGAAACCTGTATACTTACCGATGTTGCCACCGGAACACATTTCCACCACCATGGGGAAGGAATTAACATTGATGGTTGCCCAACCAATACCTGCCAGGGCAAACAGAATATTCATGACAATTACCGAACTGCCGGCGCGCAGGAAAGACGCGAAACCAAAGGCGACGGTAAGCATTACAACACCGGCCAAAATGGTCTTTCTGCGACCGATTTTAGTGGCAACAAAGCCCGCAGGAAGATAGGCCACAATGGCTGCGGCCTGGGCAAGCAGCAAGGTGGTGTTGTAGTCCATATTCAAAATATTGCCGGCATAGACGGAATATTTGGAAGTCACGGCATTGTAGCCAAAGTACCACAAGGCTACGGAACCCAAAATCAGCAGCAGGCTGCTAATTTCGGAACGGTTCAGTTTCCTCGCCTGACCGGACTCCTCTTCCTCGTCCTCAATGCCATAGGCAACGGTATCCTCCTGCATTTTTCTGGCCCATTCCCGTTCCTTCACCGTCAAACGGAAAATCACCAACGCGCCAATCATCAAACCGGCAATGACACAGTAGTATACCGTATAATTCATAAGCTGATTGCGTACAGCGGAAGTGGCGAATACCATACCCAGCACAAGCACAATGATGCCACCGGCCGTACCCATCAGATTGATGACCGCGTTAGCCTTACTGCGCAGCGGCTTCACCGTCACATCCGGCATCAGCGCCACAGCGGGGCTGCGGAAAATGGCCATCGCAATCAGAATCAGCAAGAGTAATGATACAAACCAGATCAGCGGCGTAGGATTGGCATTGGTCTGCTCCGCGGCATAGGCCTGGCGGGCAGGTGCCACATAATTGGTATAGAAAGAATTGGTGACCATGCTTTCAGGATTTTCAGGGTCCGGAATTTGAGAAGTAATGGCCGCAAACTGCTCCTTGGTAAACAGATCGGAAAGCACAAATTTCTCACCTTCGGGGGTCATAAGAACATTTTCCGCCTGAGAATCGTAGATGGTTTCCAGAGCCGCAGGGTCGTCGATAGCCGATACCGCGGAAATATTTTTCAACTGCGCGGAATCAAAAAAGGAAAGACCAATCAGAGCAACAGCCGCAATGATTGTACCTACCATGATAAAGGGTGTCCGCTTACCCCTCTTTTCTCCCTTGCACTTATCGGAAATTGCGCCAAAAAGAGGCAGCATAAAGACCGCCAAAATGTTATCCAGAGCCATGATCACACCGGACCAGGTCTGGGACATACCGAATTTGTTGGTTAAAATAACCGGAATGGTAGCATCGTAGGCCTGCCAGAACGCGCTAATGAGGAAAAAGGCAAAACCTACCAGGATAGTGCGTTTATAGTTGAGCTTCATATAGGGGCCTCCCTTATGATAATTTGTCATTTTATGACTCTTCATCTTCCATTATACCGCATTTTGCGTAAAAGTCCAGCATTGTTTCATCCGGGCGGTTACAAAATGTTAAAAAGTCCAATTCATATTTTCATATCCATATGGATAGTGCGGATCCGGAAGCCGCATTTTTGATAAAAAACAACCGCGTCGTCATTCTCCGGGTGAACACCCAGCAGTAACTGGCTGCAGCCGAAGGCCTTGGCCAACGCGCGAACATCCGAAACCATGGACTTCCCAATTCCCTGCCCTCTGAGCGCTTCCTCAACGCAGATGCTGTCCAGGCGGAGCAGCTTTCTCTTCACGGTTCCGGGACCATCCTTCATAAGCATGGAAAGAAGTACAAATCCCACCGCTACATCCTGAATTTTTGCCACATAAAGCATCTTGTTTTGAATATCTTCCAGAAATGATTCCTTTGGATAGGGTTCGTCGCAATGAAAATAGATGTCCGGTCGCCATGCGGCGTGCAGGTCATGGATTTGTACAGAAAGGCGGCGAACATCCTCCCAATCAGATTCCCTCGCTAATTCCAGCATCGTAAACTCCTCCAAATGGTAGCGGCGGGAGCAAGCCCCCGCCCTACAAGAAAACCCAGAAACAAACCAAAATCGCCTTGTGGAAAACCTTTTTGCCCTTACGGATCTTCACGCCGTCGCGAAGCATTTCCTCGGTAACAGCGAACTGAGGATTGGGTACCTTTTCGTCATTGACAAACACGCCACCCTGCTCCACCAGCTGACGAGCCTGCTTATTGGAAGGCGCCAGACCGCAGGCAACCATCAGATTCAGAATGCCGATCTTGCCATCTGCCAGCTTATCAGCGGTAATCTCAGTGGTGGGCATATTGGCATCGTCACCACCGCCCATAAACAGGGCCTTGGCGGAAGCCTGCGCCTTAGCCGCTTCCTCCTCACCGTGAACCAGCTTGGTCAGTTCGAAGGCAAGAATCTCTTTGGCGGTATTCAGCTGTGCATCCTTCCAATCGCTCATGGCATCAATCTGTTCCAGAGGCAGGAATGTCAGCATACGGATGCACTTGAGAACGTCCGCATCCTCCACATTGCGCCAGTACTGATAAAAATCGTAGGGAGAGGTCTTATTGGGATCCAGCCAAACAGCACCGGAAGCAGTCTTACCCATCTTCTTACCCTCGCTGTTCAGCAGCAAAGTAATGGTCATGGCATGGGCGTCCTTGCCCAGCTTGCGGCGAATCAACTCGGTGCCGCCCAGCATATTGCTCCACTGATCATTACCGCCAAACTGCATATTGCAGCCGTATTTGTTGAACAGGTAGTAGAAATCGTAGGACTGCATGATCATGTAGTTAAATTCCAGGAAGCTCAGGCCCTTTTCCATGCGCTGCTTGTAGCATTCGGCCCGGAGCATATTGTTGACGGAGAAGCAGGCACCCACTTCACGCAGCACATCCACATAATTCAAATCCAGCAGCCAATCGGCGTTATTGACCATTTGTGCTTTGCCTTCACCAAATTCGATAAAACGTTCCATCTGCTTTTTGAAGCAGGCGCAGTTATGCTCAATGGTTTCCCGGGTCATCATGCTGCGCATATCGGTACGGCCGGAAGGATCACCAATCATGGCGGTGCCGCCGCCAATCAGGGCGATGGGCTTGTTGCCGGCCATCTGCAGCCGCTTCATCAGACACAATGCCATAAAGTGGCCAACGTGCAAGCTGTCAGCTGTGGGGTCAAAGCCAATGTAGAAGGTGGCCTTACCGTTATCGATCATTTCGCGGATCTCGGTTTCATTGGTCACCTGGGCGATCAGGCCACGGGCTACCAGTTCATCATACAGTTTCATAAATCTTTTCCTTTCTTATTGACAGATCAGCGTAATGATCGCTGCTCTTAAAATATTAACATTGGTTTGATCCAGAATTTTGTCCCGCCAGGTATGAATACGGTCGCAATAGAGTCCCAAAAGTTTCGCCTTGTGAAAGGCCATGACGCCAACACCGTTGGGGAAATTCTTATGGTCCGAATTTCCGGCGGTGAACCCCTTATGCCGCAGGCAAATCTCCTTATTGCCCACCGAACCGCAAACACTGCCCAGTTTTTCCAGGAGGACATCATTCTTTTTTGCTTTTTTTACGGGGAAGAAGAAAATATGGTCTCCATCCCCCACACAGTCCAGATTCAGTACGATCTGGTTTTCCGTTTGGGCTTTATGGGTTTTACGGTAGGAAGCCGATCCAATTAAACCAGCCTCTTCCAGATCAAACAGTATAAAGCAAACCCGGTCACGCATATTTTCCGGAAGGGAATCCAAAATTTCCAGCACAGTCACCACGCCGGAAGTATTATCGTTGGCGTTATGCCGGTTGGCAGGGCCAAGCATCATCAAAAACAGCACGCCGAAATAGGAAATATACCAGCCGGCAAATCCCATCATCTCATTGCGTGTCAGCCAAGCCACCAAAAGGCCGATGGGAATGGAAATCGCAAAAAACAGCGCCACAACAATTAGCTGATAGAGAATATAGGTAAACGGATTGAAGGGGGTCAGAATATTGGGGATACCGATACTGGCCGGGGTATCATAATGGGCTGTTACCAGATATTTTGCGGTTTGGGGATTTCCGATCACCAAATTTTGCGCGCCAAAACTGCCCCTTTCCTGCCGGAGGACATATCCCCGATCCTGAACATAGACACCAACTGCCCTACGGAATTCTTCTTTTTGTTGTTTGGATTTTCGCACAGGAAACCGATGCAGAACATCTATGGGTTTACGGATCATAACTGTCACCCCCCAACTGTATCCAGTATCAAAAAACGCCCCCTGTCCTTACGGACAGAGGGCGTAAAACACGCGGTACCACCTCTGATTTAGTTGCATCTCACGGTGCAACTCTCACAGCGTCCAACAACGCTTTGCGCTTTTTCGGGCGCACCCGTTTCTCTCTACTGTAACTTCAAAAGAACCACTCCGGGAGGTATTTCGTCGGGCTTTCCCACTGCCTCGCACCAACCGGCAGCTCTCTGGCGGAAACGGAACCGATTACTTGTTCCCATCATTGTGTTGTAAACATACTAGCAAAATTTGTGTAATTTGTCAAGTAATTATCGCGGAATGTAGATTTTTTCAATTTGGGAATAGCGCCAAATCAAAACAAAAATCCCGGGAAAGCAGGCTAAAACCAGTAAAATCACCCCAACAGGCATACACCAAGGATGAATGGAATCCAGGCAGCCCAAAATGCCCGACAGAAAATATGGCAAAGAATACCACT
Source organism: Faecousia sp. (assembly GCA_045595885.1). Lineage (GTDB taxonomy): Bacteria > Bacillota > Clostridia > Oscillospirales > Oscillospiraceae > Faecousia. The sequence continues at coordinate 13,056 of JAZOBI010000087.1, forward strand.
TCCACATCACAGCATTGGCGTGATTATATGCTGGAATATCCGTCACCTTACGGGCATCCACCTGCGTGCCGGACCAAAAATGAACCGGCTTTTTTGAGTGTTCCGCCCAAATTCCGATACCATAGAACAAAATTGTGCAACCAAACAAAACGACCGCCCAAATAATGATACCCACGATTTGTTCACGGTCCATAGAGCATCTCCTCGGCGCTTTTCAGTGTGGTTTCGGTAATACTGGCGCCGCCAATGATGCGGGCCAGTTCCCGCTTGCGGCCTTCCAGATCAAGCGGCGTGACAGTGGTATAGGTTCTACCCTGCCGTTCTTCCTTTGCGATCAGGAAATGGGTGCTGGCAAGGGCAGCCATCTGGGGCAGATGCGTCACACACAGGACCTGTTTATGGGCGGCAACACTGCGAAGCTTTTCAGCAACCTTTTGAGCCGCTCTTCCGGAAACACCGGTATCCACCTCGTCAAAAATCAAAGTGTCAACCCGATCCTTCTCCGCCAGAACATTTTTCATGGCCAGCATGATTCGTGCCAATTCGCCGCCGGAAGCAACCTTACTCATGGGCTTCAAAGCCTCACCGGCATTGGCCGACATAAAGAACGCAACCGCGTCCGCGCCATTTGCGGAAAGTTCCAGCTCCGTAAATTCGCAGGAGAACTGTACCCGGGGCATATCCAGTTGCGCCAGCTCTGCCAAAATTCGCTCCGACAATCTTTCCGCTGCTGCGATACGCTGATCCCGCAGAACATAGGCAGCATCCCAGGCAGCTTTCTCAGCCTTTTTCAGCTTGCCCTTCAGCCGTTCCAGATAATCATCTGCAAATTCGATTTCATCCAGCTCCTGCTTTGCCTTTTCCAGGTATTCCAAAATATCGGCACAGGTGACGCCGTATTTCCGCCGTAATTTATGAATCACATCCAGCCGGGATTCGATTTGCTCCAACTCATCGGCAGAATAGCTCAATTCACCACGAGCATCCCGCACTTCTTCCGCCGCATCCTGCACCTGATACATAAGATCCGCAACTTTTTCCTGCAGTGTGGCGAAGGAATCTGTGTAGCGGCTTAGTTTTGCCAAAGCCCGCTCCGCCTGAGAAAGCAACGATGCGGCGCCGTCGGAGTCATCGCCGCCGTACAGGCATTCGGTGGCTTCATCCAGGCCGTCGGACAATTTTTCCGCGTTTTGCAGCAGCTTTCTGCGTTCCTCCAGAATTACGTCCTCACCGGGTTCCAGATTTGCCTTCTCGATTTCGGCAATCTGATAGCGCAGGGTTTCCATACGGCGAAGTTTTTCACCCTCGTCCATAGTTTTACGCTGTATCTCCCGGCGAAGCTCCGCCACTGCGGAATACTGTTCGTAGTAATTCAAACGGATCGATTCGTTATCCGCAAAGGCATCCAAATACAACAAATGATTCTCTTCATCAAATAGGGACGCGGAATCATGCTGACCATGGATGTTGATCAGCTGGATGCCTAGCTTATGCAGAATGGAAACGGTGACCAATGCACCATTTACCCGGCAAATATTTTTGCCGTCCAGAAAGATCTCACGCTGGATCACAGTTTCCGGATCATATTCCACCCCATTCTCTTCAAACCAGGAAAGAGGCGGAACATGGGTAAATACCGCGCGCACAGAGGCTTTATTGGCGCCTGTACGGATCATATCCCGATAGGCGCGCTGACCTAAAATGGCGGAAATGGCATCAATTACAATGGATTTGCCAGCACCGGTTTCGCCAGTAAGCACATTAAAACCCCGGTCAAAAGAAATGTCGGCGCACTCAATGACCGCGATATTTTCAATATGCAGTATACTCAGCACGCTGATTCCTCCTTCTGGTCATGGGCCATCATAGCCCGCTGTTATCCTTAAATTTGGCACGAATCACATCAAAGAAGCTGCGATTCTTCAGCCGAATCAATTTTGTAACTTTATTGGACTTAACAATCCTCGTCACATCCCCCATATTCAGGCGTAGCGCCTTGCCGCCATCCACAGAGAGGAAAGCATTGCGCCGGGCATTGCGGGTCAGTCCCACCTGAATCACACGACGGTCGGAAACCACGATGCAGCGGCTGCCCATATCATGGGCGCAAATCGGGGTGATGAGAATATTGTTTGCCTCCGGTTCCACGATAGGACCGCCGGCAGACAGGCTGTACGCCGTAGAACCGGTGGGAGTCGCCACTACAATACCATCGCCACCGCACTCCATGGCCTGCACACCGTCGCACTCTACACTCAGGTGCACAATTCGGGCAACAGCGCCTTTGGTGATTACCGCATCATTCAGGCACAATTCATGAAAAATGATATCACGATCCCGCTGGACGGTCACATCCAGCATGGTGCGGCTATCCAGAGAATAATCTCCGGACGCCAACCGGACAAGCTGATCCAGCTCCGTAGACTCCAGTTCCGCCATGAAGCCCATCGTACCAATATTGACGCCCAAGACAGGAACGCCATATTTGGTAGCCAGTTTTGCCATATGCAGAATCGTACCGTCACCGCCAAAGCAAACAACAACATCCGCATATTGAATCTCCCGATCCAAACGATGGAACCGAAGATCTTTGGGAAGGTCATAGTTCTTATCCACCTCAAAGGGCAGACACAGCCGTACCTCCACACCCGCATCCTGCAAAATTGCCATCGCTTCCCGGACCGTTTGAAAATATTTGTCCCGGTATGGATTGGGGGTCAAAATCACTCTCTTCATACGTATCACACCTTCAGCGTTTCATGGGCTTGGGCAACGATGACACCGGTATCCGGTTGGATGCCGGCCACATCTGCCAGGGTCATATGCGCCAAAAACTCTATATTTCCCTCGGGACCCTTGACCGGAGAGAAGGTCAAGCCAAGAATGGAGAAATTCAGGGATTTTGCCAACGCGACAAAATTATCCAACACCATACAATGAATCTTCGGATCCCGCACGACGCCTTTTTTCCCTACATTTTCTTTTCCAGCTTCAAACTGGGGTTTGATCAGGCAAAGCACCTGCCCAAGACCGGGCTTCAGCAAGGTTTTAATAGTAGGCAGTACGATCTCCAGACCGATAAAGCTCACATCAATCACAGAAAGGTCCAGGGGTTCCCCCAGCTGTTCCGGAGTAACATAGCGGATATTGGTTCGTTCCATCACCACGACCCGGTCATCAGAACGAATTTTCCAATCCAACTGACCGTAACCCACATCAATGGCAAACACCTTTTTCGCACCCTGCTGCAGAAGGCAATCCGTAAAGCCACCGGTAGATGCGCCGGAATCACTGCAGACGAAGCCCTCGGGATCTACGCCAAAGTCACGCAGAGCTTTTTCCAGCTTCAAGCCACCACGGCTGACATATGGGCAGGTTTCGCCCCGGACCTCCAGCTGCACCGTTTCCTCATAGGAAATTCCAGGCTTGTCCGCCTTTTGACCGTTCACATAGACCAATCCTGCCATAATAATGGCCTGGGCCTTGGATCGGGTATCCGCATATCCCTGTTCTGTCAGGAGGACATCCAGTCTTTTCTTATTTTTCAACTTTTCGTACCTCCATAATCGTTTGCGCGATGGATTGACCATCCAGACCATAATGCTGATACAGCGAGGTCATATCGCCATGGGTTACATACTCACAACCAAGATCCAGCCCACTGACACAACAGCCGGATAACTGATTGGCCAAATGATCACAAACAGATGCCTGATTGGCAGTTTCCTCCACAACCAGAACCTGCCTTATACCGGCAAGGGCTTCAATACAATCCTGCACAGGCAGCGGAGAAAGTCTGGTTAACCGAATTACGGCAGCAGAAATACCCTGCTCCCGCAGAATATCCGCTGCCTCATCGGCATGATTGACCAATTTGCCGTAGGTAACAATGGCGCAATCCGTTCCATGACGATGTACCACAACGCCGTTGGCGGCATTCCAGGCAGATGCCTGATAAGCGCCGTCCCCACCGCGGGGATAGCGAACCGCCACGGGGCCATCACATTCCTGAACAGCCCAGCGCAGCATATCCCGCAATTCCTCACAACTGGCAGGACACAAAACCGTCATGCCCGGAACCAACCGCAAGAATCCGGTGTCATAGATGCCGTGGTGGGTTTCCCCATCCTCGCCAACCAAACCGGCACGATCCACCGCCAGTACAACGTGTAATTTCAACATGGCAATATCCTGCATAATCTGATCAAATGACCGCTGCAGGAAGGTAGAATACAACGCAACCACCGGCACCATACCCTGCTTGGCAAGGCCACCGGCCATGGACACCGCGTGTTCCTCCGCAATACCCACATCGAAGATTCGCCGGGGATACTGCTCCATAAACCGCAACAACCCTGTACCATCGGGCATAGCAGCCGTGATGGCGCACACTTTCGGGTCTTCTTGGGCCAGCTGAATCATAGTCTCGCCAAAGGCTTGGGAAAAAGTCAGTTTCTTGGGGGCTGTATCACCGGTTTTCGGATCAAATTTTCCAATACCATGGAATCGGGAAGGATTGTCCTCCGCGGGGGCATAGCCCCTGCCCTTTTGGGTGTGTACATGGAGCACCACCGGACGCCGCATATCCTTTGCCAGCCGCAGAAGGCTGATGAGGGATTGCAGATCATGTCCATCCACGGGACCCAGATAAGTAAGTCCCATATTCTCAAAGATGGTAGGCTGCAACAGGATCTTTTTCAGCCACTCCTTAACCTTTCGGGTGACACGATAGATCCATCGGCCCAATCCATTCCTCGATAAGGCATTGCGATAACGCTGCTTCAAGCCCAGATAGCTTTCCTTCACGCGCAGGCGGGAAAGATGCTGTGCAAGGCCTCCCACGTTGGGCGATATGGACATTTCGTTATCGTTCAGGAGGATCACCATAGGTTCGCCGCTGACGGCAACATCATTCAGTGCTTCGTATGCCATGCCACCAGTGGCCGCGCCGTCACCAATGAGGGCGAGTACATCATAATGTTCTGCCTGCAAGCTTCTTGCTCTGGCCATGCCCAAAGCAATGGAAACAGAATTGGAGGCGTGGCCGGCCACAAAGGAATCGGTATCACTTTCCGCAGGCTTGGGGAAACCGGCGATACCGCCAAATTGCCGCAGACGGCCAAAATCCGCCTGGCGACCGGTCAGCAGCTTATGGACATAAGACTGATGACCCACGTCGAAGACCAGGCGGTCGATCTGGGTATTATATACCGTTTCAATGGCGACGGAAAGCTCTACCGCGCCCAAATTGGAAGCCAAATGGCCACCGGTCTGGGATACACTTTCCACCAGGAGGCTACGGATCTCTTCACACAGGGCAGCCTGATCCCGGGCTGTCAAATTCTGAAGATCACCATGGCACTTTATTTTATCTAACATACGCAAAGGCACCACGACCTATCGTTTGGTTTGCTTTCTCGAGAAAATAAGGGGAATCCCCTTGAAAAACCGGATCACTCTTCCGGCAAAGTGAACAATCTTTGTGCTGGATTTCATGGCGAAGCCTTTTCCCAATGCTTTACCGCCCACCGTCAAACCAGCTACCACAGAGGACATAATCAAACTGATCACACGGGGCCAGGTAAACTCGAAACCGGCCAGGATTCTGGCGGCGATGGTGGCGGAAGCCGCACCGGAAATAACACCGCAGATATCGCCGATCACATCGTTGCAAATGGAACTGACCCGCTCAGCGTTACGCAGAAGCTGAATAGCTTCTCTTGCGCCGGGAACCTTACGGGCTGCCATGGAATGAAAGGGCTTATCGTCAGCGGAAGTAACCGCTACGCCAATAATATCAAACAGAATACCAATCAGGATAATGGCAAGCAGGATTAGGAACGCGGTAAAGGTACCGCTGACGGCCATTACCTCCTCCGAGATCAGCGAGATGATGGCGGAAATGACAATGGTCACAAGAAAAATGGTGACTACCCAAATAATAGCCTTATTTCGTTCTTTTTTTTGCGAAGCCGGATCTGCCTTAGACACAATCTTATGCTCCTTTAGGACTTATTTTATTAAAAAATGACGGCAGCGAACAAGATAAATCTTACGGCTTAGGTCGGGTTGATTTTCTCCGGATAAAACCTGCCGTTACCGCACAGGCTGTTTCCATTTACTTCATCCGCGTATGCGTTGCCAACATACGTACCCGATTGCCACTTAGTCCGTACTGTAATCCCCTGTCCGCCCCTTGATGGACAGCCTAGGTGATTTCCACGGCAGAACGAGTCATAATCTTAGCCTCTTTTGCAATCATGATTTCCGGGAGCGATAACAGCAAGTGCGTGGCCATCACACTCGGCTGCCTGTTCCCCCTTCCCAACATGATCACTCAAGGCAGGCTACACTGCACACAGCACACGATTCTGCGCACTGCCTTGCAGGTTCTTACTTGATTCGTACGCGCACGGACCTCTCTCGAGGCTTTTGCCGTCGTCGCACAAGGTTCAAGTCTCCACGGAAACCGGGTCGTATGCGCCATGCCATTGGCGCGCGCCCGAGATCCTTAACCCCCAGCATCCACCCTAAACTGGGCGTAAAAAGCAGACACCAGGGACTTCATCGATGTGCCCTTCAAAGGATTTTTAGGCCCTTCCTGGAAGATGGTCATTCTGACTAGGATACTGCGCCGTCGCAATATATCATAACATAATTTTCAGCAATATACAAGAGTTTTTTTCGGTTTTATCAGAGGCTGGCCTTTCCTTCCTCCAGGGAGCTCAAAAAACAATCTTCCACAATGTCGGAATGGGTAATCACGATATCAATTTGCGCCAGTTCTTCTTTCGAGAAGAATCGCATATCCCGGGATTCCGCGCTGATAGTGATTTGAGGCTCGGTTTCCAGCTCCAGCGCAAAAACCACGATCACCATGCGCCACACACTGCCGTCACAATAGGCGGCAATTCGGCCAGGTTCACCATAGACCGCCAGCTTACGGAATCGATCTTTTGGGATACGAATGCCCAGTTCTTCCCGAATTTCCCGGGCAATGGCATCCAGCGGCTCCTCATGATTTTTTACGCCGCCGCCCACCAGACCCCAAGTGTCAGAGTCCCGCCGCTTTTCCAGCAGCAGCTTTCCGTTGCAGGTAATGATGGCATTGGCGCCCAGGTGAGCGCCCTGGGTCGTTCTTGGCGCATTTTTGGGGTCACCCCGGTAGAATTTCACAATAGACATAATCGCACCTCCAAACAAGGTAAAATGGTTGTTTACAGCACCAAGGCTCCCTTGTCTAAAGGGGGCTGGCAGTGAAGCTGACTGGGGGGATTCTGTGCCGCCTTGGGCGATATATCCCTCCGGCCCTGCAGGCCACCTCCCTTTCGGCAAGGGAGGCTTTGGGTGTTCCCTCATTTATGCCATATACAACCATTTTTCTATATAATAACCCATCCTAACATAAATTTCCACCACAAATTACAAAAGATGCCAGGTATGATTTCGGAAGGAATATTGCAGCTGAAAACGCAGATCCCGGTCATGCACCCAGGCGCTGCATTGGAAAACCGCCGCTTCCACCCCCACATGGGTAATCTCCCGCACCTGCCTGGCCTGCCGAATATGCAGGCGCAGCAGTTGCCCGGTATCATCCAGAAACTGTATTCGCAAGGGCAGGATCTCCCCTTCCACATTGCAGATGGAAATCACATCCACCGGCCGTTTTTTCTGTGCCACAGCCTTCACCTCCCATTCTCGTTGTTATTATAGCACATTCGTTCGATATTGGCAAGCATTTTTTAGTTGCCTCTCCCTCCAAAATTTGTTATAATGGGGAAAATGTAGGAAAAGGAGGCATAAAATGCTGAGATATCCCTGTTTGATATTGGATCATGATGATACTGTGGTACAAAGCGAGGCCACCGTCAACTATCCTTTCTTTGTGGATTTTCTGAAAGAATACCGGCCCGGCATGACCATCACACAGCACGAATATATTTCCGGTTGCTTCGAGCCGGGCTATATTCCCATGTGTCGGCAGCGCTTCCATTTTTCCGATGAGGAACTGGAAATCGAGTACAAAGCATGGAAAGAGCACATCAAAACCACAGTACCAGCCCCCTACCCCGGCATTGGTGATCTTTTGCGGCGCTACAGGGAGGCCGGCGGTGTGATTGTGGTTTCCTCCCAATCGGCGCAGGAGAACATATTGCGGGATTACCGGGTACATTTCGGTTTGGAACCCAATAAGATTTACGGTTGGGATCTGAATCCCGAACACAGAAAACCAAACCCCTACGCCATTCATCAGGCCATGGAAAAGTATGGCTTGGAAGCTAACCAGCTTTTGGTGGTGGATGATATGAAACCGGCTGTGGAAATGGCCAGAGCAGGCGGCGTGGCTATCGCGTTTGCCGGTTGGGGCCGGAAGGAATTCCCTGCAATTTGTGCAGAAATGGAAAACCTTTGCGACTTCAGCTTCTATTCGACAGAAGCATTGGAAACCTTTCTTTTAGGAGAATCATCATGAAAATGGAACACATTGCCATGTATGTCCACGATCTGGAAGGCGCTAAACGGTTTTTCTGCCACTATTTCTGCGCCCAACCCAATACACTCTATCACAATCAAATCACCGGTTTTCAATCCTACTTCCTGCGCTTTGACAACGGAACCCGATTGGAGATTATGACACGGCCGGAATTACACCATTCCGATATGGAGCCAAATCGCACCGGCTATATTCACCTGGCCTTCAGCACAGGCAGCAAAGAACAGGTCGACACCCTTACCGCGCAACTGAAAAAGGACGGCTATACGATCCTCAGCGGTCCAAGAACTACAGGCGACGGTTATTACGAAAGCTGTGTTGAAGGTTTTGAAGGAAATCTTATTGAGATCACGGTTTAAAACCCTTGACACCTGTGATATAATACTGAGAACAAGGAGGTGAGCATTTGGAAAAGGATAGCATCAAGGTAATTGCCACCAACCGGGAAGCCCGGCACGAATATTTCATTGAAGAAGAATACGAAGCCGGCATCGAACTGGTGGGCACCGAAGTCAAATCCGTCCGGGGCGGCAACCTGAACCTGAAGGACGCCTGGTGCGGCATTAAGGATGGCCAGTTGCTGGTGAACCAAATGCACATCTCACCTTATGACCACGGCAACCGCTTCAACGTAGATTCCCGCAGACCCCGTCGGCTTCTCATGCACAAACGGGAGATCATGCGGCTCTACGGAAAAGTCAAACAGGACGGCTTTGCGCTGATTCCCTTGTCTGTCTACTTTAAGGGCAGCCGGGTGAAGGTGAAAGTGGGCCTGTGTAAGGGCAAAAAACTACATGACAAACGGCAAGCCGAAGCTGAACGCGACGCAAAGCGCCAGATCGAGCGGGCCATGAAGGAGAGATATTGATATGGCGAATCCTACTTTTAAGATCACCATGGCAAACGGCGGCGTTATCGAAGGCGAACTCTACCCCGAGATCGCACCCCAGTCTGTTGCCAATTTCATTGACCTGGCTGAGCATAATTACTACGACGGCCTAATCTTCCACCGTGTCATCCCCGGCTTTATGATCCAGGGAGGCTGTCCCGATGGCACCGGTATGGGCGGCCCCGGCTACTGCATCAAGGGCGAGTTCCTGTACAACGGTATCAAGAACGAGCTGCGTCACAAGAGAGGCGTA
>JAZOBI010000088.1:0-9088 GCA_045595885.1 Faecousia sp.
GGCACGGTCTGTGTAGGTGCGGGAACCCATGTCGGTATCGGTGCCTCCGTAAGAAACAATCTTTCCCTCTGCAAGGACAGCATCGTCGGTGCGGGCGCCGCTGTGGTGAAAGACATTACACAGCCGGGTACCTATGTGGGTATGCCGGCAAAGAAAACCAAGTAACGACGAAAGGAGCAGCAGATGGCAAGATTCAGCGTGATCGTCCCGGTGTACAATGTGGAAAAATATCTGGACGCGTGCGTGGAAAGCGTACTGGGCCAAAGCTATCCCGATTTTGAGCTACTGCTCATCGATGACGGTGCTACGGACCGCAGCGGCAGCCTCTGCGATGCCTGGGCGGAAAAGGACAGCCGGGCACGGGTATTCCATCAGGAGAATCAGGGCCTTTCCGGAGCCCGAAACACCGGTATCCGGGAAGCAAAGGGTGACTATCTGCTGTTTCTGGACAGCGATGATTGGTGGGATGGCCCCCAGGTGCTGGAATCTGTGGCCAGGAGGCTGGAAGAAACCCGGGCGGATGTTCTGAGCTTTGACTACCAGAAATCCTTCGACGGAGTGAAGGAAAAGCCCTACTTTGACCGGGCGGACGCGGAAAGCTTTACCCTGGAATACATGGTGGCCCAGGGCCTTTGGGTCAACGGCGCCTGCAACAAGGCTTCCCGCCGGAAGCTTTTTGAAGGGGATGGCCTGCTGTTTCGGCCCGGTGTCAGCTCCGAAGATATGGATTGGACCTTGCGTCTGGCCCTAAAGGCAGAAAAGTTCGACTATCTGCAGCAGGTGGTATTCGTCTACCGGCAGCGGAGGAGCTCTCTGTCCCACGCAGTATCAGAGAAGCGGGTGGCGGACATGCTGGAAAATACCAGGCTGTGTGCCGCACTTCTGGAAAAGACCCCCAAAAAAAAGGCTGTGCTGCTGCCCTATGTGGCCTATCAGTATGCCACTGCCCTGTATAACTGCGCCGGTGTGAAGCACCGCGAGCAGCTGATCCCCGCAGCGAAGGCACTGCGGTGGCTGCTGGCGGAATCGGAAAACGGCAAGGTGCGGCTGATCCGAAAGGCGGAAAAGCTCCTGGGCTTTGAAGGGATGCTGCTGGCGCTGCGGTGCCGGAGCTGGCTTGTGAGAGGAAAATAATATGCAACTGACAGTTTTTACCCCGGCCTACAACCGGGCGGAGCTGCTGGGCCGGTGCTTTGAGAGCATGAAGCGCCAAACCCGGAAGGATTTTATCTGGCTCATCATCGACGACGGCTCTACCGACAATACCCGGGAAACAGTAGCAGCCTGGATGAAAGAGCCCCTGGATTTCCAGCTGCGCTATATCTATAAGGAAAACGGCGGTCTGCACACCGCCTACAACGAGGCCATTGCCAACATCGATACCGAGCTTTGTGTGTGTATCGACTCCGACGATTTCATGCCCGATGACGCCGTGGAGAAGATCCTCAGCTTCTGGGAGGCACACGGCTCGGAGGAAGTGGCGGGCATCGTGGGTCTGGACTATACGCTGGAAGGCCACTGCTTCGGTGACCCCCTGCCGAATCAGGAACAGGTGAATCTCATCGATCTGCTGGCGGGAAAATATCCCATTCGGAACCTGGACAGGACCAATGTGGTGCGGACAGAGCTTTATAAGCGCTTCGCTCCCATGCCCAGCTTCCCCGGGGAGAAGAATTTCAATCCCCACTATATGCACCTGCAGATCAGCCGGGAGTACGATTTTCTGGTGCTGAACGAGAACCTGCGGTTCATGGAATACCAACCCGACGGCATGACCAGGAACATTCTGCGGCAGTTTCGCAACAGCCCCAGAAGCTTTGCGGCTACCCGGAAGCTTTATCTTTCCTTCCAGGGTACCGGGTGGAAATTCCGGTTCCGGCATGCCATACACTATGTTTCCAGCAGCATTTTCGCCGGAAACAAGAATTTTATCAAAGAATCTCCTGCCAGGGGCATGACGGTGGCGGCGCTGCTGCCGGGCATCGCCCTGACCTGCTATATCCTTTTCAAAACAAGAAGGTGAATCCATGTCTGAGCTGATCCCTATCACTGTAGCGGCCATCGTGCTGGCACTGCTTTCCCATAACGCATCGGAATATGACCGGCTGCACTGCCGCTACGGAAGGCAGGATCGGCTCTGGTTTGGCATTATGGCGGTGCTCATGATCCTATTCGTAGGTCTGCGGACTCAGTACAACGATACTGACAACTACGAGTGGATCTATGAAAATATGGATTACACAGCGGCAATCAACTGGACACTGGGTGAGAATCCGCTATTCGTGCTGACTAACCAGATACTGCATAGACTGGATTTTTCCACACAAAGCTTTCTTTTGTTTTATAGTGCTGTCACTGTTTGGCTGAACCTATGGTTTTTGAGAAAATACAGCAGCAATTTCCCTTTGGCAGTTTTCCTCTTCTTTGCCATCGGCATGTTTACCTTTACCATGGCCGCCATCAAGCAGTGCATAGCTATGGCTATCTGCCTCATTGCTATCGACCGGGCGCTCCGGGGAAAGTATATCTCTTTTGTGCTGTGGGTGCTACTGGCGGCAGGCTTCCACCCCTACGCGCTGATGTATCTGATCGTGCCGGTGCTGCTGTTCCGGCCCTGGAGTATCATGACCATTGTGATGCTGGGATGCTTTGCTGTGGCCGGCGTGATCATGGAGAGACTCATCGGCACCATCGTGGATGTGACGGATCTGCTGGGCGAGAACTATGACGCAGCTTCCTTCACCGGAGAAGGTGTGAACCCCTTCCGTGTGGCCGTGGTGGCGGTGCCGATCCTGGTGTCCTTCTTCACCCGGACGGAGATTGCCCGGAAGCATGACCGGGTGCAGAACCTGATGGTGAACCTGGCCATGCTCAATGCGGAGATAATGTTCGTGGGTCTGTTCGGTACAGCCAACTATTTTGCCCGGCTGGCCAACTACTTTCTGCCCTTCCAGGCTCTGGCCATGCCCTGGCTTTTGAGCCACTTTGAACCCAGGAGCCGTCAACTCATGACCCTTAGTGCCGTGGGCGGTTATGGTGCATACTATCTGTTTTCCAATGCGATCCTGGATGATTTTGACTATCACTATGCCAGTGTTACCGTGTGGGAGTATCTGAGGAGTCTTTTCTAAAATGAAAAAGAAAGTTCTGTTTCTGATCCATGACCTGGGTCCCGGGGGCGCCGAGAAGGTGCTGGTGAACCTGGTAAACAATATGGATCCCGAACAATTTGATATTACTGTCATGGCTCTTTTCGGTGGCGGCGTCAATGAGCAGTTCCTGAGGCCTCATATCCGGCTGATTACCTGCTTCAAAAAGGCCATCCGGGGCAACTCCCATCTGCTGAAGCTGCTGACACCCGGGCAGCTGCATAAGTGGCTGGTGGAAGACAAGTATGACATCGAGGTGTCCTACCTGGAGGGCCCCAGCGCCCGGATCATCAGTGGCTGCCCCGATAGGGACACGAAGCTGGTCTCCTGGATCCATGTGGAGCAGCATACCCGAGCTGTGGCTGCCCAATCTTTCCGCAGCTATGAAGAATCCGTCCGGTGCTATGGACGCTTCCATCAGACCGTGTGCGTATCGGAATATGTGAAGCAGGATTTTCTTTCCATATATCCCGAACTGAGGAATGTACAGGTGCTGTACAACACCAATGAGACCGCGCAAATCCTGAAGCAAGCAAAAGAAATCCCGGAAGAAGGCACTTTCCGGGAAGGAGAGATCCGGCTCTGCGGCGTGGGCAAGCTGATGCCCATCAAGGGCTTCGACAGGCTCGCCCGGATCCACAAGCAGCTTCTTGAAGATGGATTCCCCGTTCATACTTATATTTTGGGCGAAGGCAGTGAGCGGCCGAAGCTGGAAGCTTATGTCAAAGAAAACGGTTTGGAAGATACCTTCACCCTGTTGGGGTATCGCACCAATCCTTATAAATATGTGGCTGCCTGCGATGTTTTCCTTTGCGCTTCTACTGCAGAGGGCTTCTCCACCGCCGCCACGGAAGCACTGATCGTTGGCACAGCGGTATGCACCGTGGAAGTATCCGGCATGAAGGAAATGCTGGGGGAGCATGACGAATTCGGTATCGTGACGGAAAATAATGAAGAAGCTCTCTATCAGGGATTAAAAAACCTACTGACCCAACCAGGACTCCTGGCCCACTATAAAGCCCAGGCAGCCCTCCGGGGCAAGGCCTTCAGCACTGAAAACACAGTAAACGCCGTGGAGCGAATGCTGCAGGAGGTGGCGGAATGAATACATTACTGATCACTGGCACCATCAAGCCGCTAGTGAAAATCAAACACTGTGACCCGCAAGTACGCTGCGCAGAGTATATGCGAAACTTGGAGCGTTATATCTGCCAAACAAAGTTTGAGCGGACCATCTTTGCAGAAAACTCCGGATATGCAGTAGATTACTCCGGATTGTACGCCAAAGCTGAAGCACTGGGAAAGGACTTCCGGGTGCTGGATGTATCGGAAAACGCTGATAGCGGAACTATGTCTACCGGCGAGGCGAGAATCTTGCAGCAGGCTTTGGCACTGTGTCCTTTTCTGAAGGATGAGGACTTTGTGTGGAAAGTCAGCGGAAGAGTATTTATCCGCAATGCCAATCAGGTGCTACGCTGGTCGGAAAAGCGCAGGAGGAATCTGTTCCTGTATGCTCCGCGGTATGATTCACTGCAGACCTGGTTCTGTCGGGTCAGAGTGGGGGATCTAAAGCAATTTTTCCTGACGGAGGAAGCAGTGGAGATGATGCATCACAGCTGCATCGAGTATGCCTGGATGGATGTTTGGAAAGCACATCGTGAGCAGATCATGATGGGCAGATTTCCGGTGTATCCGGACGCGGAGGGGATTAACTCCAGCGGAAATCCGTATACACTGCCAAAGCATAAATTGGTGCTGAAATGTATTTTGCTGAAGCTTGGATGGTTTACGCCCAAAGCAAACCGAAAATTAGATCGCACGGGATTGTAAGAATATACAGCAATTACAGAAGTGAAATAGAAGCAGTATAAACAGGTCTTGCCGTGATCACTAAGGAATCCGGAGTGGGGGATAGGAGCATGTACCAATTCGAAAGAATTAAACTAGTGATATGGGATTTGGATGATACCTTTTGGCAGGGTACATTGTCGGAAGGGAACATTACTATCCCAGAAGCACACAAGGAGATTATATCTGTTCTGGCGGATGCGGGAATTATCAGTTCTATCTGCAGTAAAAATGATTGGTTGTCGGTAAAATCTGTGCTGGATGCGCACGGCCTGACTGACTATTTTGTATTTCCTTCTGTTAATTGGGAGGCAAAGGGCGCCCGAGTCAAGCAAATAATAGAGGATATGAAGCTTCGGGCTGAAAATGTGTTATTTGTGGATGACAATCCATCCAACATAGGAGAAGTGGAATATCACTGCAAAGGAATCATGACAGCAGATCCCAAGATGCTTCCCCAATTGCTTGCAGAGGCAAAGCAAACAAAAAAGACGGACACAGAACATAAGCGGCTCGAACAGTATAGGCTCCTGGAGAGTAAGCGGGAGGCACGGGGGTTGAGTGCGTCCAATGAGGAATTCTTGTTTAATAGCAACATTTCCTTACAAATTCATCATGATTGCATGGAGCAATTAGGAAGAATTCATGAACTGGTGAAGCGTACAAATCAGCTGAATTTTACCAAGTGCAGAAGCTCAGAAAAGGAACTGGAGAAATTGCTTGAGACACCATCGGTAACCGCTGGATATGTTACGGTGGAAGATAAATTTGGTGATTATGGCATCGTTGGATTTTATGCGATGCAGAACGGCGCGCTGATCCATTTTCTCTTCTCCTGCCGGACGCTGGGCATGGGTATAGAACAATATGTTTACAATTACTTAAACCGTCCGACTTTGACCATCGTTGGAGATGTGATTAGTGATTTATCAGACAAAGAACTCCCTTCCTGGATTAATCAGGGTAATAAGCAATCCCAAATTGAATCCGCTGTTATAAAGGTTCAACAGGAACACCGAATTTTGATCAAAGGCCCCTGTGACTTGTATCAGATTTTCCCCTACATAGCAAATAGGGAGCAGTTTGATACAGATTTCTCGCGAATAACCGATAGCGGCATACCCTTGGAATCTACCAGCCACACAACACATATGGTGGAAGCCCTCCGACTTACTCAGCAGCAAAAACAACGTGTTGCAGATGAGGTGCCGTTTGTAGCTGCTGAGATGTATTGCGACGATATGTACCGCAAAGGGTACCGCGTAGTGGTGCTTAGTATTCTGCAAGATGCAAACCTTGGTGTTTACCAGAATAAAAAGACTGGGGAGAGATTGGCGTTCCTGGAGTATAATCATCCGCTGACAGAACCGGAATGTTGGGATGCCTTGATTTCAGGAGAGTACTACAATGCGGGATTCCGGCTTGACAGGGAAATGCTACGGGTTTTTTCGGAGAATTACGCGTATTTGGGAAGAAATACGCCTGAAAATATCGTGGAGAACCTGCAGTTTATCCGCGAGAATCTGCCTGATGATTGCTTGCTGATGGTCATGTTGGGAGGAGAATTGCCGTATGAGAAAAATACAATTCCGGCCTATGCTGACCGTCACCTGATTCATCAAAAAATAAATGCGAAAATTAGAGAATGGGCAGGTAAAGCGTCTGGGGTATGCTTATTGGATGTAAACAAGCACCTGGTAGATCAAAGTAGTTTTTATGATCATTTTAATCACTATGTAAAACCTGTGTATTATAACCTTGCCTGCGAAATGGTTGAAGTTATTAATCGGCATATCGGTTGCAAAATCCGCAATTCCTCCAAGCTGAAAATAGCAGTAATCAGAGCAAAAGAGATTTTGGCAACAGCATACATCGCAATAAAGCGAATTTTTAGAAAAAAACGATAATTTTTCTTGTCGGAAAGGGACAAATCTATGGGCGCTGTATTGGTATCCGTAATTGTGCCGGCGTATAACATTGCAGAATATCTGCCCCGGTGCCTGGAAAGTATTCTGGCCCAGACCTATGGAGAACTGGAAGTCATCGTAGTAGATGACGGCTCTAAAGACGGCACCGGTGCCATCATCGATGCCTTTGCGGCCAGGGACAGCCGCGTGAAAGCCATCCACAAGGAAAACGGCGGTGTGACTTCGGCGCGTCTTCGGGGTGTGGCGGAAGCTACGGGAAAGTGGATCAGCTTCGTGGACGGTGACGACTACATCGAGCCTGATATGTATGAGCGGCTCCTTGCCAATGCGGTGGCTTACGAAGCGGGTATCTCCCACTGCGGCTACCGGATGGTATTCCCCAACCGGGTGGATTGGTATTACAATACCGGAAAACGGACGGAGCAGCCGGGAAAGCAGGGTCTTTATGACCTGCTGGAGGGCCGCTTTGTGGAGCCGGGGCTGGTGTGCAAGCTGTTCCGCCGGGAATTGTTTGACGGGCTGGCAGCCTGGATGGATACATCCATCCAGGTCAATGAAGACCTGCTGATGAACGCCTTCCTGTTCCGGAAGGCAAATATGGCCGTCCATGAGGATTTTTGCCCCTACCATTATATCCTAAGGCAAGGCTCCGCCATGGTGTCCCGGTTCAACGAACATAAGCTGAAGGATCCTCTGCGAGTGGTGGATATCCTGCTAGCAGAAGAAACCGATCCCAAAGCCCAGGCACTCCTGGAAAATCGGCTGGTGTATCAGCTGATTGGCGGCGCCACCATGGGCCTGGGAGATCAAAAAGACCTGATCCGCCCCTGGCGGAAGGCTTGTCGAAAGCGTTTGCGGGCATTGATTCCTCTAAAGGGCGGCCATTTCCCCAAACGGATCCAAATGTTGGCTCTGTGGGCAGCGGTTTGGCCCTGGAGCTATTACGCAGTGCATAAGGTCTATGCCCGTATCCGGGGCACGGACAGAAAATACCAAGTGAAATAAGGAAGATTGCTATGAAGGTCAGCGTGATCGTGCCCATCTATAAGGTGGAAAGCTATTTGGACAAGTGCATACGGAGCATCACAGCGCAGACCTACCGGGAGTTGGAGATCATCCTGGTGGATGACGGCAGCCCGGACAATTGCCCCGCCATCTGCGATGCCTGGGCGGAAAAGGACAACCGCATCAAGGTTATTCATAAATCGAACGGCGGTCTCTCCGACGCCCGAAACGCGGGCCTTGCTGCGGCCACCGGAGAATTGGTGAGCTTTATCGACAGCGACGATTGGGTGGCACCGGAATTCATTCAGACGCTTTATGATGCCATGATCCGCACCGGGGCAGAAATCGCTGAATGCGGCACTGCTTTTGTGGATGAAGAAGGCCGGGTTCTGCGGCTGCGGCAGGCAGAAAAAGAACTTATTTTGGAGCCGGTGGAAGCCCTGGAGCGGCTGGTGCTGGAAAATGGCGTGTATCAGACCGTTTGGAACAAGCTCTATCGCCGGGAAATTTGCATTCCCTTTGAGACCGGCAAGCTCAACGAAGACGAATTTTTCACCTGGAAGGTGTTTGAAAAAATAAAGAAGCTGGCGGTGGTGGAAGCGCCCCTATATAACTACCTGCAGCGGGGCAGCAGCATCATCGGCACCGGCTATCATATTCGCCGCCTGGACGGGCTTGTTGCCCGGTTCCTGCGGATGAGCGCACTGCAGAAATATGAGCAGCTAGCCTGCTTGACCCGGCAGCAATTTGCCTTTGATTGCCTGTGGCACCTGCAATGTGTGCTGCGGCATTTAGAGGGAGAAGAACAGCAGCAGGCTAAACGGGATATTTTGGCCATGCTGGGTTGCACCGCCCGGGTTCCCCAGCGGAAGCTGCGGCTGAACCTGAAATACCGGGTGTGGTACGAGCTGGTGCAGGCCATGCCTGTGCAGACGGCGAAGATAAGAAATAAGCTGAAAATCGGGCTTTGATGCGGAGGCCCAAGGGATAGAAGAGAGGAAGCTGCCTATGCTGGGAAAATCGAATATCCGTAACGGTCTGCTTCGGGCACCGGAAGGAATCTGGCGCTGGGCGGAAGCACTGCTGAAAAACAGAATGCAGCCTCAGGCACTGGAACTGCTGCGTATGGAGCGGTTCGCCGCAGGTTTGCCGGCACAT
>JAZOBI010000089.1:0-10095 GCA_045595885.1 Faecousia sp.
AAATTCTGGGCCCGCTCGGAAATCAGATTGTCCACATCGTCAAAACGGGACACATTCACCTGCACGGCGGAGGTATCCACCACCCGGCGTTCCCGCTTGCGCTCCGGTTCGGGCTGCTTGGCGGGCTGGGCGGGCTGCTGACGGTTATTCTGCTGAGGAGCGGGACGGTTGGCGGGATTGGGCTGACCCTGCTGGGGACGGCTCTGCTGCTGACGGTTATTCTGCTGCTGGGCAGGCGCCTTGGCAGCGGGCTGCTCGGCCTTGGGAGCCTCCTGCTTGGGCTGCTCCTTGGGCTTGACATTGAACACCACAGACAGGTCGCTGACCTGATTATGCCGGGTGATGTGATCAAACACGGCGTTCAGCTCCTCCGTGGTCAGCACCTGGGTGTTGGACTTGGGCTTTTCATAATATTTTCCGATGATTTCGGAAATTTCCTTGGGTGCCATGCCGAAATCGGCGGCCACCTCTTTCACGCGATACTTCACAATACTCAATATAACGCACCTCCACAATGTGACAGGAGGTTACAATGCAAAATTACAAATTACAAATTTCAAATTACAATCATCACCGGAGGTGATACCACAATTTGGAATAATGAATTATGAATTTTGAATTCCAAAACTTCCTGCTATGTTGGTTTCACTTACTTCTTCTTGCCCGCACGCACATTCTTCTTATGTGCCTGGGCTTCTTTTTTGCGCTGCTTCTGCCGCTGGACCTTCTGATTCAGCGCGTCGGCGGCTTCGGCGTATTTTGTCTGATCCGGCAGGGCATTCACCAGCGCCAATGCCAACGCGGCATCGGTGATGGCGGCCATAGCCAGCTCCTGGCGACCGATGGCCATGCCCATTTCGTCCTTGCTGTGGGGTAGGCGGATGCACTGCTGGCTGGTGCCGGCGGCATAGCTTTTTGCCCGGCGCCAGGTGTGATCGGAGCTGTCGGCGGCCACCAGGATCAGGTGTGCCTTGCCTGCCCGGGCAGCGCCGCCCACCGGCTCTTCACCCAGCTCGGCCAGGCCGGCCTTGCGGGCCATGGCCAGGTAGTTCATGACCTTATCCATTTGCCACCTCGATTTCGTGGGCCAGCCGGTCGTAGATTTCCTCGCCAATGGCGGTTTCCAGGCTGCGATCCAGGGCCTTGCTCTTTTGCGCCTTTTTCAGACATTCAAATTTGGGGCAGATGTAGGCGCCGCGGCCATTCATTTTGCCGGAAAAGTCCAGCTTGATCTCACCTTCAGGGGTGCGAACCACCCGAATCAGCTGCCGTTTTTCCATGCGTTCCCGGCAGCCCATACACTGCCGCTGGGGAATTTTCTTTTGCATAAGCTGCACCTCCAAACAACACGGTCATTACCAGGAGCGAAGCGACGTGGAAATCCCCGGAATATTCCGGAAACCTTGGGGGATTACCACACCGGTGCGCGCACTGGTTCGCAATGACCTATATTTTTATTCTTCGATCTCGGCTTGGCTTGCGGGCTTAATGTCGATCTTGTAGCCGGTGAGCCGTGCGGCCAGGCGGGCGTTCTGACCCTCCTTGCCGATGGCGAGCGACAACTGATCATCGGGCACGATAACCCGGCAGGCCTTCTGGCCGGAAACGGGCGTGACGGAGATCACATCGGCGGGGCTCAGGGCGGCCTTTACATATTCACAGGGATCTTCGCTCCAAACCACGATGTCGATCTTCTCGCCGCCCAGCTCGTCCACAACGGCGCCGACACGGCCGCCTCTGGGGCCAACGCAGGCGCCCACGGGATCAATGCCTTCCATGGCGGCCCGGACAGCCATCTTGGTGCGGGAACCGGCTTCACGGGCGATGTTGCGGATCTCCACCTGACCCTCGGCGATTTCCGGGGTCTCCAGCTCAAACAGCCGGCGCACCAGGTTGGGATGGGTGCGGGAAACGTGAACCAGGGGTCCACGGCTGGCCTGACGGACTTCCAGTACGTAAACCCGGAGCATCTGACCCTCTGTGTAGGTTTCGCCGGGGATCTGCTCGGAGGTGCGCAGCACCGCGTCGGATGCTTCGTTGCCCTGGCCAACCCGGACAAAAATGTTGCCGGTGGGATCCAGGCGCAAAATGGTGGCGGTCAGCAGTTCCTGGGCCTTGTCGGCGTAGGATTCATAGACCATGCCCCGCTCAGCCTCCCGGATGCCCTGAATGACCACCTGCTTGGCGGTCTGGGCGGCGATGCGGCTCAGCTTTTCCACATCCACGGGGATGGAAACGGTGTCGCCCAGCTGGGCGTCGGGATTATAATTCTTCGCGGCGTCGATGTGGATCTCCAGCGTGGTATCCTCCACTTCCTCCACCACGGTTTTTACAACGTGCATACTCAGACCGTTTTCGCTCAGATCCACCACCACATTGTCGGCGGGGACATCCTTGCGTTCTTCCCGGTCCTTGCGGTAGGCATTGGCCAGAGCCTGCTTCAGCCGCTCGGTCATATACTCTACGGGAATGCCCTTGATCTTTTCCAGGTCCCGCAGGCTGGCGAAAATTTCGGCGCAGTCGATCTTGTGGGCCTCGGGCTGTTTTTTGGCGTTTCTTCTTGCCATTTTTGATTTTCCTCCTATTTAGTTGTGTATTTAATTGTTAGAATTCAACACGAAGGCGCACCAGGGCGACTTCGGATTTTTCAAAGGTAATGGTTTCCTTGCCGGCTTCCACGGTAACGCGGCCATCTTCGTAGCCGCGGAGCACACCGGGAATTTCCTTCAAACCGTTCCGGGGGCGGTAGAGCTTGACCATGATGGCGCTGCCCATAAACCGCTGGAAATCTCCGGGCCGCTTCAGCGCCCGTTCCAAACCGGCGGAGCAGACCTCGAAGTGGTAGCTTTCCGGGATGGGGTCTTTTTCGTCCAGAATGGGATCGACAGCCCGGGAAATGGCCTCGCAGTCGGTGATGTCCACGCCGCCCTCTTTGTCCAGGTACAGCCGCAAAAAGCGCTCGCTGCCTTCCCGCACATATTCCACATCCCACAGCTGGCAGCCATGGGCTTCCACGATGGGCTTGGCAAAGGACTCTACGATTTCGGTAATTTTCATAAAAAATCCCCTTTCTTTACGAAAAAGAGAGGGGTTTGCGCCCCTCTCTTTCGTATAGTATACGTTAGATTACCGGTATTATAGCACTCATAAATAGGATTTGCAAGGGGTTTTTTCATATTTTTTGCGACATTTTTTGATTTTTTTGCCAGCGCAACCCAAAACGGCCCATGAAAAGTGCAAAATTTCCGTTTATCGTTCTTCTGTTGGAAAACGGGAAATGGTCGCCCCCGTGGGGCGACAGCGGCCTGCGGCCGCAGGGGTTACGGGTTGCCACAGCCCTTCGGGCTTCGCAATGACACGGTTTCGTAACCATATACGCCTGTTTTACCGCAAAAATCCTTCAAGTCTGTCATTGCGAGGAGCCGCCCAAAGGCGGCGACGTGGCAATCCGTACTCCTTGGATGCGAAGCATCCTGTCGGCCCATGGGGCAGACATTTTTCAAGCAGACCGATAAACCGCAATTTATCTGCCCAGGATTTCTTTCAGCTTCTCCAAGTCCCCGTCCTGCAGGCCGGAATAATTGACCACGATCCGGTGCCGGCCGTTTTCAGGCACCCGGCCGTGGTAGTAGCGGCTCAGACACCGCACCCGCAGCCCCAGCCCGGCGCAGAAGGCTTCCAGCGCCTCGTCGGTGATTTCCGTTTCCACATGGACAATGAAATGCAAGCCCGCGTCGGCCTCCTCTATGGTCAGCCGGTCTGACCAGGCGCAGTTTTTCAGAATATCCAGCAGCCGGTTCCGCCGGGCCCGGTAGAATTTGCGCATCCGGTTGATATGCTGCTCAAAATGTCCCTCCGCCAGGAAGCGGGCCAGAGTCTGCTGCTCAAAACCGGACACGGTGCAGCTGTAAAAGCCCAGCTTTTCCCGGAAGACCGCCATCAGCGCCGGTGGCAGCACCATGTAACCCATACGAATGGAGGGCGCCAGGGTTTTGGAGAAGGAATTCATGTAAATCACCCGGCAGCTCTCCTCGGGAGAGTACATGGCTGCCATGGGGTGGGCGTTGAAGCGGAATTCCGAGTCGTAATCATCCTCAATGATCCAGTTTCCGCCGATTTCCGCCCAGCGCAGCAGTTCCTGCCGCCGCTTTTGGGAGGTGATGATGCC
Source organism: Faecousia sp. (assembly GCA_045595885.1). Lineage (GTDB taxonomy): Bacteria > Bacillota > Clostridia > Oscillospirales > Oscillospiraceae > Faecousia. The sequence continues at coordinate 4,169 of JAZOBI010000089.1, forward strand.
GGTGGGGAAATGGTGGGACGGAGAAATGTGAAGAATTTGGGCGTCGTGCAGGGTTTCCGGACGAACGCCCTGACTGTCCATGGGCGCAACCCGGATCCGGGCGCCCGCGGCGGCATAAATCTTTTGGATCTTGCTGTAACCCGGTTCCTCCAGAGCGTAAATTTTGTCGGTACCCAGCAGCTGCAGCAGCAGATTGTATAAAAAGTCGGTGCCGGCGCCGATGATGATATTGTCCGGATCCACGCCCATTCCCCGGAACCCGGCCAGATGGTCGGCGATGGCCTGCCGCAGCTGGCTGCAGCCCTGGTGATCCAGCGGATCCAGCAGTTGGTGGCCAAAATCCAGCAGCACCTGCCGCTGCAGCTTGCTCCATACGGAAAAAGGAAATTTCGCGGGAATATTGGCGGTCAGATCCAGAAGCGCCGGCGCCGGCGCCGGTGTTTCCCGGGCAATGGCCGGGGTGGGAGCCGGCAGGGTCTGCACCGCTTCCACGAAGTAGCCCACCTTTTCCCGGGCGGCGATGTAGCCCTCGGCCACCAGCTGGGAGTAGGCGCCCTCCACGGTGATGGGGCTAACCTCCAGATGGGCGGCCAGCGCCCGTTTCGATGGCAGCCGCTCCCCGGCGGCCAGCTTGCCGGAGAGAATGTCGCCCCGGATGCAGCGGTACAGCGCCTCGTAAAGGGGCACACCGGGGGACTTTTTCAGTTCGTAGGTTAACATAAAATCCCTCCCGGATGATAAATGATCGGTTTCGCTCTGTTTATTTCCAACATAATCGCAGGGCAAGGCCATGGCCGCGGTGACAAACCCCAATTTTGTTATATCAGGCCGTTTTTTCGGTCCCACATGATGAGCAGCGTTCCCCTTTCCACAGAAACCGTCACCGGTTTTCCCATAAAATGGTTGCTGACGCCCAGAGGGAAGCCGGCGGTGAGGGCAACCTTTTCCGCCTCATATTTGCCGCCCCGGATGGTAACGCCGGCAGCGTCGGCACCCAGGCAAAATACCGAGAAAATGCCGGTAAAATGGCACGGAATGGTGATTTCGCCGTTTCGCAGGCTGCGGATGATATAGTCCTTGCCCACAAGGCAGCCGGTGGCGCCATGGTCTTCCAGATACGAAAGCGCCTGCAAATTGGCGATGGTGTGATCCAGCCGCCTTCCGTCCAGCCCGCCGTACAGATAAAAGGTGTCGCAGCCCAGATCCAGCCCCCGCTTGATGGCCAGCATGGCATCGGTGTCATCCTTTTCCACCGGGAATACCTGGCTTCCTTCGGGGATGTAGCCAAGGGAGTCGAAATCGCCCAGAATGATGTCCGGCTTGATTCCTGCGACCTGTGTGTGCCGCAGACCGCCGTCGGCGGCGATGACCAGGTCATCGGCTGTTATGGGCTGGGCCAGACCGTCAAAGCCGGCGGCGCAGAAAATCACGCATTTTTTCATATTTTGCTCCGTTTACCTGTGTTTTTTGTTATTTTACCACGGATGAACCGGAAACGAAAGAGCCTGCGGGAAAAATTTTTCTTTTCCTCTTGACAAACTGTACTAATACAGTTATACTAACCGTACTAGTACAGTTAGTACAGCAATCTGTTTATCCGTGAATATCAAATTTTCGTTTGTCGCTGCGGTGATGCATTTGTAGGGACCGTCGAGGACGCCGGCCCCTACATGACATTTTCAAACTCCACGATAAACCCCAATTTATCATCCACAACCACTGAAAAAGGAGGAATGTATATGATCCATCTGGACTACCGGGATGCCCGTCCTATCTATGCCCAGATCTGCGACGGCATCCGGGATCAGATCCGCAAGGGCGTGCTGGCGGAAGGCGAGCGGCTCCCCTCCGTCCGGGAGCTGGCCACCCAGCTTACCATCAATCCCAATACCATCCAGCGCTCCTACCGGGAGCTGGAAAACCAGGGCTGGGTGGTGACCGTGCCGGGCAAGGGCTGCTTCGTGTCCGGAATTCCCGCCGGCCAGGAAAGTCAGCAGGAAAAATTGCTGCGCCAATTCGACAATCTCACCGAAACCCTGCTGGAAATGGGTCTTTCCCCGGAAATGCTGATTTCCAGAATCCCCAAAGGAGGTAAAGACCATGCTTGAAATGAAAAATGTCACCAAAACCTTCGGCGATTTCAAGGCGTTGGATGATCTGACCCTCACCGTTCCCCGGGGCGCGGTCTACGGCCTTGTGGGTCCCAACGGCGCCGGCAAGTCTACCGCCATCCGCCACATGATCGGTGTTTACCGGCCCGACAGCGGTGAAGTGACGCTGGAAGGTCAGAGAATCTATGAAAATCCCGCCCAAAAGATGCGCATCGGCTCCATTCCCGATGATATTTTCTATTTCCCCTCGGCGACGCTGGAGGAAATGCGGAAATTCTATGCCGGCATCTACCAAAAATTTGACCACGACCTGTTCGACCGGCTGTATGAGGTCTTCGACCTTCCGAAACGGAGCCCCATTCGCCGGTTCAGTAAGGGTATGCAGAAGCAGGCGGCCTTCCATCTGACTCTTTGCACCCGGCCCGATGTGATGATCCTCGACGAGCCGGTGGACGGTTTGGATCCGGTCATGCGCCGGCAGGTTTGGAACCTGATCCTGTCGGATGTGGCGGCCAGAGAAACCACGGTGCTGATCTCCTCCCACAATCTGCGTGAGCTGGAGGATATCTGCGACCATGTGGGTATCATGGACCACGGCAGAATGCTTTTGGAGCGCAGCCTTGCGGATATGCAGGGCGCTACCCACAAGCTGCAGATCGTGGGCGATACCCCCGAGGGGCTGGAAATCCTGCACGAAAGCGCCTCCGGCCGGCTGAAGACCCTGGTGGTTCGCGGCTCTGCCGAGGAAATTACCGCCAGAGCATCGGCTTCGCGGCCTGTTTACTTTGATGTGCTGCCTCTTTCCCTGGAGGAGATCTTTATTTATGAGCTGGGAGGTGTGAATTATGAAGTCAAGAACATCGTTCTCTAAGCTGACAAGCTTCAAAAAGAGTATTTTCCGCTTCGCTCCCCTTTGGGTGCTGTATTTTGTGGGCATGATGCTGGTGCTGCTGAGTCAGGGCGGCTGTGACTATGACCGCTACGCCAACAATGTGCTGCCGGATATCATCCCTGGCTTTGGCATTTTTAACATCATTTATGCCGCGTTGGTGGCACAGGCGCTGTTCGGCGATTTGTATAACACCCGGATGTGCTATTCGCTGCACTCCCTGCCCCAGCGCCGGGAAAGCTGGCTGCTGGGCCATCTTGCGGCGGGTATGCTGTTCCAAATCCTGCCCAATATTCCCGCGGCCCTGTTTATAATGGTTCGGCTGCAGGATTATTGGTTCCTCGCCCTGCTGTGGCTGCTGGCCATGACGCTGCAGTATCTGTTCTTCTTTGGTTTGGCTTCTGCCAGCGCGCTGCTGGCCGGCAACCGCATCGCCATGCTGGCCATTTACGCCGGCTTCAATTTCGTGTCCATGCTGGCTTACGCCACGGTGCAGTATATGTTTATCCCCACCATCACCGGCGTGGTGGTCAATATGGCAGGTTTTTCCCGGTTCTGCCCGGTGGTCCATGTGTACGAATTCGATTTCCTGAATTTTACAGAAGTGGATATTCCCATCCCCGGCAAGCCGGAGGTCTATGACACCTTCTATGAGTTTGCCTCCCTGGCCGATGGCTGGGGCTATCACGCCATCATCGGCCTGGTGGGTCTGGCTGCCATGAGCGTTTCCTTCTGGCTGTACCGGATCCGCCACTTAGAGTGCGCCGGCGATTTCATCGCCTTCCCCAGACTCAAGGGCATTTCCTGCGTGATCATGACCGTCTGTGTGACCCTCTGCTTCGCGCTGATGAGTGAGGCCTTTACCGGCGGCGATGCCATGATCATCTGGCTGGCCGTGGGCCTGATCGTAGGCTACTTTGGCAGCCTGATGCTGCTGGAGCGGCGGATCAAGGTGTTCCGGAAAAAGACCCTCCTGGGCTTTGGTATTTTGATCCTGGTCACCGTGCTGAGCCTGTTCGCCGTAGACCTTGACTGGTTCGGCATCGAGTCCTGGACACCGGATGCCAACCGGGTCCAGTCCGTCACCGTGGGCAATTATTACAGAAACGGCTGGGACGACGACTATTACTACGGCGACCGGCTGCAGACCAAGGTGGAGGATCCTGCGGATATTGAAAAGATCATCCAGGCCCACGAAGATATCCTCTCCCGGCTGGATTTCCGGAAAGATAACTACGATGCCGAGACCCACCGGGTGACCCTGACTTACAAGATGAAGTCCGGCCGCACCGTGATCCGCACCTATATTGCCCCTGCCGACGGCGTCAATTTCGAAATCATCACCAAGTACCTCTACACCAAGGAGGCGGTGCTGGGCTTCGAGAATGCCCTGGCAACGACCCATGCAATGGAGTATCTGTACCTGATGGGCACGGAAATCCCCCGGGCTAGCTATGTGGATGTGCTGCAGGCGCTGCAGGCAGACTTCGAAGCCGGGAACATTCAGTATCCCAAGGGCGACGGCCAGTACTATCTGGAGTATGCCTTCCGAACCGATGACTATAATATGGTTTATCGCTCTGTTTTCTTCTCGGATGAAGCGGAAAATCTGATGAAGCTGATGAAGACCCCCGAATTGCAGATGGGCTACGCCGATTGGGAAATTTTCCTGAGCCAGGTATGGGAAGCCTATATGGACGGCATGACCGTTACCGGCGACGATCTGGTGGGATTGCTGGAAGCCATCCGCAAGGATGTGGAGGCCGGCAATTTGATCGCCAATGATTACAAACAGGAGACCCTGTTTATGGTGGAGTACCAGTACGGGCATCAGTATTACACTTTCTGCATCCACAAGCAGGCGGAAAACACCCTGGCCTGGATTGAGGAATATATCCATAAGGTGGACGAAGGAAACCCGGAAGGGGTATAAACTATGAGGGGAAGCGGCTCGCCGCTTCCCTTTTCTAATTGCGGTTTATCGAGATGTAGCAGGCAACACAAGGCTTCTCCTTGAGGAGAAGCTGTCACCGAAGGTGACTGATGTGGTGTAGCCGCGAAGCGGCGTTAAAACAGTCCTTCTGCTTCGCAGACCACCACATCCGACCTCGCTGTTGCTCGGCCACCTTCTCCTCAAGGAGAAGGCTTTGCGCTCTTTGGGCGCTGTCGCCTCTGTGGGGCGACCATACCCATTCCCAACGGGTACAACTAAAATTTGTATAAAACAGCCATATTTTCCCGTATTTTTGCCGGAATTTATACGAAACAACTACTTTACAATATTTTACCCTTATTGTATAATGTGTAATGGACAAAAGTCCGTGAAATGTCTAACATACCGCTTGCGGTAATTTGAAATGGAGGAATTTCCCATGTCTGTTAAAGTTGCTATCAATGGTTTTGGCCGTATCGGCCGTCTGGCTTTCCGTCAGATGTTCGGCGCTGAGGGTTTTGAGATCGTTGCCATCAACGACCTGACCAGCCCCAAGATGCTGGCTCATCTGCTGAAGTACGACTCCACTCAGGGCGCTTACACCGTTCCCTTCGGTAAGCACACCGTGGAAGCCGGCGAGGACAACATCGTTGTCGACGGCAAGATCATCCCCATCTATGCCAAGGCCAACGCCGCCGAGCTGCCCTGGGGTGAGCTGGGTGTTGACGTTGTGCTGGAATGCACCGGTTTCTACACTTCCAAGGCCAAGGCTCAGGCGCACATCGACGCCGGCGCCAAGAAGGTCGTCATCTCCGCTCCTGCCGGCAACGACCTGCCCACCATCGTCTACAATGTCAACCACGAGTCCCTGACCCGCGAGGACAACATCATCTCCGCCGCTTCCTGCACCACCAACTGCCTGGCTCCCATGGCCAAGGCTCTGAATGATCTGGCTCCCATCGAAGCCGGCATCATGTGCACCATCCACGCCTAC
>JAZOBI010000090.1:0-7656 GCA_045595885.1 Faecousia sp.
AAACCGTCTGTATCGTACTGCCCGGGTATTAAAGTCAGCATCCCGGTGGTATTCTTTTCAAACACTTCCGGGAGCAGCAGAGGTTCGGTGTAGAATTCCGGGTTTTCATGCAAGAACGCTTCCACAACGCCCTCGTTTTCCCGCCGCACCAGCGTGCAGGTGGAATACAGCAACACGCCGCCGGGGCGAACATAGGTAGCCTGATTTTTCAGAATTTCCAGCTGAAGCGGCGGTAAAGAGGCCATTTCTGCCAGGTTTTTGTATCGGATATCCGGTTTCTTCCGGATAATGCCCAAGCCGGAACAGGGCACATCGGCGATCACCACATCCATGGCTTTTTCCCACTGGAGGATATGCGCCGTGGCATCCTGCTGTCGGGCCGTGATATTGGAAAGGCCCAGCCGGGCGGCGCCGGAGAGAATCAGCTCCGCTTTGTGGGCGTACACATCGCAGGAAGTGATGCTGCCGCTTCCCTTCATGGCGATGGCGGCGGCAAAGCTTTTGCCGCCGGGAGCCGCGCAGCAATCCAGAACCCGGGTGTTTTCCGGAATCTGCGCGCAAAGAACACTCAGTTTCGCCGCCGGATCCTGCACATAGAAATAGCCTTGGCGGAAGCTGTCCAAATGCTCCAGATTACCGGTACCGGAAAGCACCAGGCAATCCGGCATCCAATCATGGGTTCGGGCAGAAACCCCCTCCTGCTCAAGCTTGACAGCCAAATCGGAAGCGGTGATCCGCAGGGTGTTGACCTGCACCACCGTATCCGGCGCCGCGTTGTTGGCCCGGAGCATGGGTTCCATGGCTTCCCTTCCCACATAGGGCTTCAGCAAATCTATCAGCGCCTGGGGATGGGAGTACTGTTCCTGCCATCCGGTGGGTTCTTGGAGCTGCGTGGCAGCCGCCTTACGCAGTACAGCGTTCACCAGACCCGGCGCGTAGCGCTGTTTCTTGCAGTATTGTTTTGCCAGTTCCACCGATTCGTTGACCGCGGCGGAGCCAGGCACTTTATCCATTTCATAGATCTGGTACAACCCCAGATGGAGAATATCCCGCACCGCGGGATGCAAATCCTTCAACTTGCCGGTCAGCAACTGCCGCAAATAGAAGTCCAGCTTCAGCCGGTTCTGCACCACGCCGTAGGCAAGCCGGGTAGCCAGCGCCGCATCCCGGCGGTCCAGCTTGTCCCTTCGGATATACTCTTTGAGCACACCGTTGGACCAGCCCTCCTCTTTCCGGCAGGCGATGAGCACATTCAGTGCTGTTTCTCTGGCGCCCATGTTACAGCTCCAAAGGGTGACCCCGGAAGTAGTCCGGTGCCGCCATGCGCTTGCCGCCTTCCGCCTGCAGTACGCGGATCTCCACCGCGCCTTCACCACAGGCCACCACCAGCCCCGTTTTGGTCAAACCCAAAATCTCCCCGGGTTTACCGGAACCTTCCGCCAGCACAGTCGTGTGGATTTTGAAGAAGGTACCGCCAATGGTAGCTGTGGCAGTGGGCCAGGGATTCAAACCACGCACATGGTCATGGACCTGCTGGGCGGTTTTTGTCCAATCAATGGGACACATGGACTTATCCAGCATCGGGGCGTAGCAAACGCACTTGCCGTCCTGCGGCGTGCAAACCACGCTGCCGCGGGACAAGCGCCCCAAAGTCTTACTCAGCAGCTGGGCACCCATCACAGCCAGCCGGTCCAACAGCTCACCGGCGGTTTCGTTCTCCCCGATGGGGGTTTTCACGGTATCAATAATGTCGCCGGCATCCATTTCCCGGCACAGATACATGGCGGTCACGCCGGTTTCCTCCCGGCCATCCAGAACAGCCCACTGATAGGGCGCTGAGCCGCGGTACTGGGGAAGCAGGCTTGTGTGAATATTGATGCAACCAAGGGTGGGAATGTCCAGCACCCGCTGGGGCAGGATCCGACCATAGGCCACCACAGCGCAAATATCCGGCTTCAGCCCGGCCAGCTGCTCCACAACGGCATCCTCCCGGAAATTTTCCGGCTGGAAAACGGGAATATCGTGGGCCAACGCCACTTCTTTGGCCGGCGGTGGCATCAGCTTCATGCCCCGACCCTTGGGCCGATCCGGCTGGCAATACACACCCACCACATCAAAGCCGTCCTCGATAATCTTTGTCAAACATTTCGCCGCAATATCCGGCGTGCCCATAAATACTACTCTCAAGCAAAAACCTCCTAAATATATGTCATTCCGAGCCAGTGCTCACACTGGCGTGGGAATCCCCGGTTAGAGGGGATACGTATTCAAAATTATGGAGATTGCCACACCAGTCTGCGGACTGGTTCGCAATGACACGCATTTATTCCGCGGACAGTTCCTCTTCCGTCAGGAACCGTTTCATGACCTGGGTGTAGATAATTCCATCCAGATGGTCATTTTCGTGACAGAAGCAGCGACCGATCAATTCTTCGCCCTCTGCCTCAAACCAGTTGCCGTCCCGATCCTGGGCCCGCAGCTTCACATAATAGGGGCGCTTCACCAGACCGTACTTACCGGGCACGCTGAGGCAGCCCTCGGGTCCTTCCTGCTCACCGCTGGTTTCCAGAATTTCCGGGTTGATACATTCGAGAATCTCATTCTCCTCCACACCAATATCCACCAGAAACACACGACGCAAAATGCCCACCTGGGGCGCCGCCAAACCTACGCCACCGGAATCGATCAGGGTTTCGGCCATATCATCCAGCAGCTTATGCAGTTTCTTATCAAAATCCGTTACCGGCTTACAAATCTTGTGCAGAGCCGGGTCTTTATCGGTTAAAATTTTCCGCAATCCCATAGTGTTCTCTCCTTTTTATTCCGAACCGTTCACATCTACAAAGGCAGACACGCCCCGATTGGCCTTATCCGCGGCAAACTGCCGCAAAATATGGGCAATCAGCATCCGCAGAGGCCGGGTAGAACGGCAGCGCAATGTCAAGCGGTAACGGAAGTGATAGTTGATTTTCGGCACAACACAGGGTGCCGGACCCAAAATTGTACAAATTTCCGATGTATATTCCGGCATTTTCAGGCAGGCGTTCAGACTGTCCCGGAATTTCGCGGCGCCACGCAGCACAGCCGTTTCCTCCGGGCCCGTAAAGGTAATGGTAACCAGGTCCGCAAAGGGCGGCACATTTTGCACACGGCGCAATCCAATTTCCAAATCATAAAAACTGTCATAATCCTGCCGTGCCGCCAACTGCAGCACCGTATGCTGGGGCACCAGAGTTTGGATCATTGCCTGTCCGGGCGCGTCACCCCGACCGGCACGGCCTACCACCTGCGTCAGCATATTGAATGTGGTTTCGGCGGCTTGGTAGGAGCTGGAATACAAACTCAAATCCGCATCCAACGCCCCCACCAGAGTTACCCCCGGTAAATTCAGCCCCTTGGCCACCATTTGGGTGCCAAGCAGCACTGGTGTGCCGCGCTGATCAAAATCCGACAGAATTTTCTCGTGGGTATTCACCGCGCTGACCGTATCCGCATCCATTCTGGCTACTTCCATATCCGGAAACAGCGCCTTAAGTTCCTGCTGCGCTTTTTGTGTGCCGGTTCCAACCCGTTTGAGGGAGCCCTCGCAAGAGGGGCACCGCTTGGGCACCGGCTGAGAATGTCCACAATAGTGGCACATGAGCCGCTCGTTGGCGCTGTGATAGGTCAACCGCGCGCTGCAACGGGGACATTCCGGCGCCTGGCGACATTCCACGCATACCAAAGCCCGGGCATTTCCACGGCGATTCAGAAACAAAATTGTTTGCTTACCCGCGTTCCGATTCGCCATAATGGCTTCCCGCAGATCCAGGCTGAAACAGGTATCGTTGCCTTCCTTCATCTCCTGGCGCATGTCCACGATCCGAACCGGCGGCAACGCCTTGCCGTTGAAACGATTTTCCAGACGGTACAATCTGTACTCGCCGTTTTTCGCATGGTACATGGTTTCCACGGCAGGTGTGGCAGAACCCAAAAGTACCAGCGCGCCTTCCCTGGCACCGCGCCAAAGCGCGATATCCCGGGCGCAATAACGAGGCGTATTCTCCGAACGATAGGAGCTTTCCTGCTCCTCATCCAGAATAATCAGCCCCAAATCATCCGCCGGCGCAAAGACGGCACTTCGGGTGCCAACAATGACCTTTGCATCACCGGCTTGCACTCGCTTCCACTGGTCCTGCCGCTCGCCGGCAGGTAAGCTACTGTGCAGAACCGCCACCTGATCCCCAAAATAGCCGGCCATCAGACTCAGCAATTGGGGTGTCAACGCAATTTCCGGCACCAACAAAATGGCGGATTTTCCGCTGTCCAGGGCAGATTCAATTAGTTTTAGATAGACAGAAGTTTTTCCGGAGCCAGTAACGCCGTGCAACAGCGCTACGCCCGGTTTCTCCTGCTTCATTTGTGCCTGCAGCCCCAAATAGGCCGCTTCCTGCTCCCGGTTCAGAACCAGGGGGCCATCTATTTGGGCGGGTTTGATCTGTCGGCAGCGCAGAACAGGCCGCTGGGAAAGGGACACGTAGCCCAAATCCGCCAATCGTTTCACCGTTGCGGGCTTGGCGCCGGTGTAATAGCACAGTTCCTTTACCGACACGGTCTCCAGCCTGCTCAGCAGTTCCAGCACCGCCTTTTGCATGGCGGCAGACTTTGGCCGATGGCCGGCGTACTCCAAAGCTTCCTCCACAGAAGATGCCAGAGAAGCAATCTGTTCCGATTTTTCCGTGGCGCGACCAACGAAATCAGTTTGGGACGTGATATATTTTTTTCGCAAAAGATAGGAAAGCGCCCCGTCCAAAGCATCCTCGTCCGGAATCGCCTGGCGCAGAGCAGATTCTTCTGCCCGTCCGCCCAAATCCTGCAAAAATCGCAAAACGGCCATGGCATCCGGCTGGCGAATGGTTTTTTCCTGCCAGGAGGAATCCGCCGTCAGGGAGATTACATTCCTGGTATGAAACCACAGACTTGCCGGTAGCATGACCCGAATTGCGTCAAAAAATGTGCAAAAATACCGTTCCCGCATAAAGGCGGCCAGACGAAGCATAACCGGACGCAGCACCGGCTGTTCATCCAGGCTGCAATCCACTGTTTTCAGGTTTTCACCGGAATCCGGCTCCACCGTTAACACCACGCCTTCGGTCCGCTTATTGGCCCGGCCAAAGGGTACCTGCACCCGCATACCGGGCTGCAGGCACATTCCCTCGGGAATACGGTAGGAATAGGGCTTGTCAATGGCGAAGACGGCAGCAGAAACAGCTATTTTCGCAATCATACAAAGCCCCTCCTTTTTGAATTCATCAGTTCTTATATTCGTCCTTCAACTCAGCAGTCAGCTTACCTTCTGCCACTTCACGAATGGCCAGAGTAACCGGCTTATCGGGCAGTTCTTCGCCCAGAGCATCTGCCTCAGCGGCGATCTGACGGGCGCGGTGGGCCACCACATTGACCAGAAGATAACGGCTTTCCACATGCTTGAGCATATCGGATACGGGGGGATACAGCATACTATTTTTCCTCCAAAAAAATTCATTATTTCGTGTGTTTTTCGATGATATCCATAACTTCCTGGATACAATCTTCCAAAACATCATTGATTACTACGTAGTCATATTTTTCCTGCTGGGCACTTTCCCATGCAGCCCGCTCGGAACGGAGTTTGATCTGCTCCTCGGGAGTATCATTACGGCTGCAAAGCCGCTGCATCAGCACTTCCATGGACGGCGGCGCAATATAGATAAGGGTCGCATCCGGATAAATGCTCTTGACATTCATGGCACCCATGGGCTCCACATCCAGGATCATATCGCTGGTGGCTGTTTTGTTCAGGATCTCCGATTTCAAGGTGCCGTAGTAGTTTTCCATATGGAAATCATACTCCACGAAAGCGCCCTGGCTAATCATCTGCTGAAACGCTTCCCGACTGACAAAGAAATACTGCACGCCGTTGGTTTCACCCTCTCTGGGCGGACGACTGGTTGCCGACACGGAGAACTGCAATTGGGGCATACGCGCAAGCACCTGCTTCAAAATGGTGCTTTTTCCAACACCGGACGAACCTGAAATAACAAAAAGATGTCCGCTCATTCCTCTTCCTCCTCTGTATCCGGAACCTGCTTGTCCATCCACCGGGCTTCCACAGCCTCCGGTGTGATGGCAGACAGGATCACATGGTCTGTATCCATCAAAATTACCGCTTTTGTCTTGCGGCCAAAGGACGCGTCAATCAGCATACCACGCTCCCGTGCCTCCTGCACCACCCGCTTAATGGGCGCGGAATCCGGTGCCACCACAGCCAGCACTCTGGAGGCGGAAACCATGCTGCCAAAACCGATATTGATCAGCTTCATTTTCTTCCCCTTATTCGATATTTTGGGTCTGTTCGCGGATTTTTTCCAACTCTGCCTTCATATCCACTACAATCCGGGCAAGTCGCACATCGGTACACTTGGAACCAATGGTGTTGGTTTCCCGGTTCATTTCCTGCAGCAGGAAGTCCAGCTTACGGCCGACAGCGCCGCCGCCTGTCAGCATGGTATACATCTGCTGGATATGGCTGCGCAGACGGACGGTTTCCTCATCCACCGCTACCTTATCGGCAAAAATAGCTGCTTCCGTCAGAATTCGGCTTTCATCAATTGTGGTAGAGGCAAGCACCTCTTTCAGCTTGGTCTCCAATCTGGCGCGGTAATCCACCACCGTCTGGGCATTGCCTTCTTCCACCTGAGATACCATGGCCTCGATGGCAGCGCCGCGGCTGCGGAGGTCATTCTCCAGCGCTTTGCCTTCTGTTGTACGCATGGCATCGAAGCCAGAGAGCGCCACGCTCACAACCTGCATCAAATCCGCAAGCAATTGCTCTTCATCCACTTCAGGCTTTTCCACAGAGAACACTTCCGGCATTCTCGACAGCAAGGACACACTGATATCATTTTTCACAGGGTAACTGCTGGCCATCTGCTCCATAGCGGCCAAATAGCCCTCCACCACCGCGGTATTCAGGCTGATTTTGGCATCGCTGCCGTTTTCGGAATGAAGGGTGATAAACACATCCACCTTACCCCGGGAGATGGTTGCTTTCACAGCCTGCTTCACGGCTTCTTCCGCAAAGGTCAGACTCCGGGGCAGCTTCACGCTGCAGTCCAAATAGCGGTTGTTGACGGAGCGCAGCTCCACGGTAAACTCTCTTCCGTTTACCGTTTCCACAGCCCGGCCGTAGCCGGTCATGCTTTTAACCATGATTATGGCCCTCTTTTCTCATATTCTGAATCAGGGCATCTGCCGCATAGGCGGTAATGGTATAGCCCAGATTGGATTTTTTTACCACCTTGCGGTCATACACCACCACAAGGACAATGCCCAGAACAAAGCCCAGGCAGCCGCCCAGCGCACCGAAGTTTCCAGGCAGGGTTCCCAGATAGTAGCCCAGGAAGAACAGCACCAGAGGCAGTACATACAGCACCGTTGCCGCCTTCATGACGGGACCGGTGGCAGATTCCACCTTTACAATATCTCCCCGGGAGGCGTTAATGGCATTCTTCGCGGTAAAGATCATGGTCTCCTTGGCCGCACCGCAGCCGGAGCACTTATGACAGTCACCGGAACAGGCACTTTCCCGCACCAGAAGCACTTCTGCAGTTCCATCGGGAAATACATTTCTCACTC
>JAZOBI010000091.1:0-3323 GCA_045595885.1 Faecousia sp.
GAGGCGGTCGGTGGAAATATAGACCGGATCGGTCATTTCGCATTCAAAAGGATCCGCTCTGCTGTCAAGGTCGATCGGGATTGCACGGTCATAAACTTTATCCGCAACGGCGAAGGTGGAGTCGTCGTTGTTGATGGTGCCGACGATCCAGACGTTGTTGGTGATCTGGACCTTACCGCCGTCGATAAGGCAGGGGTCGTTATCCCAGACCGCGGTTACGATATCTACCTTCCATTCCTCCTGAAGGGGCATTTCGAGAATGGAGAGCATTTCCGCAAAATAATATTCAACACGGGCGATGTTCATTTCGTCCAGGATCATCAAATGGGGATCCCGGTGGAAATTGGACTCGTAAATGGACTTGAGGAATTCGGTCTCGGAATACTTCTTGGTAAATTCGTTGAAGTAGCCGTACAGCTCCGTTCTCTCACGCCAGGAAGGCTGCACGGAAACCACGCTGGTATCCCTTTGGACGAATTTGCCGAAGGCATAGGGCAGCGAAGTTTTACCGGTACCGGAAATACCCTGCAGGATCACGATTCTGGCAGTACCCAAGGACGCGATGAAATACCGCATCATATCCAGGTCATAGTAAAGCTTCAGCTGGGAAGCCGCAAACAGACGGAACTGCTTACAGAATTCCTCCAGGGTGATCTCATTGTTGTAAACCGGCGGTTCATATTCGGTCTTATAGAAATTATCCACCGAGGTAAGGCGGAAGAACCGGCTTTCGCTGGGATCGATGCAGGCAGACTCAAACGTATTGCGGTTGGTATTGGGCACAAACGCCTCGGTTTCTTCCTGTTGGGGCTCTTCCAATTGCGCTTCTTCCGGCTGTTCCTCTTCCAGCGCCACAGGCTCCACCGGATTGCCGCCCAACTGTGCCATTTTCATAGCCAGCAGCTTATCCTTCTCATAATTGGCCCGCAGCAGATCCCGCTGCAGGGAATTGACCTGCTTTTTCAACGCATCGTACTCTTTGACAGACACCTTGAACCGGAACAGCTTTCTGAAAAGCTTGATCAGACCCCAAACCATCAATACCACCAAAGCGATCAGCGCCAGATTGGCGATCAGCAGCATGATCCAGTCCATGGTGCCGAAATCCTGTTCGTAGGCGGAAATGATCTCCATGCGCATGGGAAAATTCAGCAGATAATTCAGAAAGTTAAAGAACGCGCCGAATACATCGATAAGGGACCGGAACACCCGGCCAATATCCTGATAAAAATACCGTAAGAAATTATCCATATCTAACTCCTATGGAATCGGCGGGGAGAAACTCAGGTTTTGTCCTCGCCCTCCGGTTTGCTTTCTGTCTGTTCAGCAGGGGGTGCCTGGGATGCCATGTTGGCCAGGATTTCCGCTTTCAGCTTCTCACGAAGTTCTGCCTCCAGCTGGGCACGGGCAGCCTCCTGAGCAGCCTGCTGCTCCGCCAGCATATCCTCAGTGCGGCCACGCTCCTGCTCGAACTTGATGCGGTTCTTCACATTCTGATACTCGAACAGGGTACGGAAGAACTGCACCAGATGATACAGGAAGAACAAGAATACGGGGATCACCACCACCAGAAGGAAGCCGGTGCTGGTTTGCAGATAGTCGAATGCCTTGCCCAGGCCCTGCACACGGGTGCCGGTGTACTTGGCAACGATGGCATTTTCATGAACGGTCAGGGCGTCGATTGCGGTGTTGGCGTCACCCTTGGTTTCAAAGATCAAAAAGCCGCCGCCGTCGTAAATACCTTTAATACGGTGGGTATTGAGAACTTTGTTGCCATCAATGACGGTCCAATAGGTGATCACGTCTTCCAGACGCAGATCGTCGGGGTCTACAGACTTGCCAATGATCAGATCACCTGCCAACAAATTGGGGTACATGGAGTCGGTCTGGATAGAGAACACGCTGATGCCAAAAATGCTGGGGGTGCCATTACCGGAGGTGGAAACATAGGACACATAGGTACAGATGGCCGCCAAAACGATCGCGATCACCAGGATCACATTGATCACAGTGTTCAGGATTCGCTTACCTCTGCTTTCCTGCAGTTCCTGTTCCTGCTCCTGGGCTTCATTGGGGATGATAACGTCTTCCTTCTTCTGTTTCATGGAGTGGACTCCCTTCTCTTAATTCTTCTTCATAATATATATAAAGCAATATTGCAAATACTGCAGTTTATTCGATGGGTGTCAAGCCGCCGCCGCCTTCCGGATCCGCGTCAAACTGGATGCATGCCATGATCTGTGCCTTGCGGATCAGATCCACGCAGTCCACATCCTGACCTTCCAGCCAGATATAGATATCCATCTGCACGATTTCGCCGGAATCAAGGGTACAAAGAATGGGGGTGTTTTGGAACTCACCCAGATTTTTCACCACCACACCCTTTTCCACAGGGTTCGTTTCGGTCCAGGTGGATTGGGTTTGCCGGATCAAATATTCATCGCTGATCAACTGTTCCATGCCGGTAATGCTGGGCGTGGGCAAATAGCCCTCCGTGCCGTCAATATGGCTATCACAGTTAGGTTCGTAAATATAAAAGGCGCCTTCTTCTCCGGTGGGTATGCCGTCAGCATCCACCGGGGTGAGCCGAATGCCGATGCGCACCGCCGATTCCGCTCCCAGCCCTCCGTTTTCATGGAACAGGTATTCCTTGTTCCAGATAGGCTGGCCGATGACAAAGGTACCGGAGCCGTAAATGCCCTGATCCACCTCCACCGCGGGGGAAAGCCTGACGGTGACAGCGGATGTGGCGCGGGCAAAGAATGTTAATTTAATATAGTAGCCATCAATGTTGTTTTTGTTGGCGTGGCGCTGATCGTACAGTTTCTCCCAGTAAGAGAGATCCATCAACCGGCCGTCCGCGCCGTAGGCGGCCGCGTAAAAACATTGTTCCTCCTCCACCCAGGTCACCGGGCGCAGAGGCGTGGATTCCGGCATCATATCCTGCAGATTCAGCTGCAGGGTCCATTCTTCCGCTGTGGGATCCATGGACAGTTCCAGCCGGGTGGATGAATTGACGTACAGGTTCATGTCACTGACACGGGGTGTACGGCTGATGGCGAACCATGTATATGAGGCCACCGTGATCAGCGTAAACAGGACCAGCACCAGATAAAAAGACAGTATCAGCTTTTTCCCGTTGTGATTGGATCTTTTTTTCCTGTTCACGGTGGCCTCCTTTTCGGGTTCAATGGTTTGCATCATCAATCAGTGGTTGTATGTAGGCGGTGGCAGTTATGGGCATTCCCCCATGCACTCCATCCGATTTCCCGGAAAGGAAGAAGTACCCATAACTGTTGTGCCGCTTGACCTGCCCCGGGGTC
>JAZOBI010000092.1:0-29991 GCA_045595885.1 Faecousia sp.
AGTGTTGCCACATGCACAGCGGATAGTGGTCTGATCGTACTTGGGATGGATACCTTCCTTCATTTTGTTCACCTCTTTCTTTTCATGTAAAAGGGCATAGTAGCCCTAGCAATTTCAATCGCTCGGATATAATAGCACATCTGCTTGCAGAATGCAAGTACTTTTTTGATTATTTTTCAAAAAGTTTTGGATCAATTTGCCGATCCCTGTAGTAGAATTTCCGGTCATGCTCTCCAACAGGCCGCAAAACCCGACAGGGATTGCCTACAGCCACCACATTCGAGGGCATATCCTTCGTCACCACGCTGCCGGCGCCGATGACCACATTATCACCAATGGTCACACCCGGCATTACAATGACACCGGCACCCAGCCAGCAATTGCGGCCAATGCGCACCGGCATATTGTACTGCAATCCCCTGCCCCGAAGCTCCGGGTCAATGGGATGGCCCGCCGTGGCGAGGGTGACGTTGGGGCCGAACATGGTGTCATCGCCCACATAAATATGGGTATCATCCACCAGGGTCAAATTATAGTTCGCATAGATCCACTTGCCGAAATGAACGAAATGCCCGCCAAAATTGGCATGTAACGGCGGCTCAATATAGCAACCCTCCCCGATTTCAGCAAACATATTCTTCAGCATGGCCGTCCGCTTCTCCAGCTCGGAGGGACGGGTTTGGTTGAAATCGTAAAGTTTTTCCTGGCAGGCGGTCTGCTCCTTATGAATTTCCGGATCACCGGGGAAATAAATCTCCCCGGTGTGAAGTTTGTCTTTTTCTGCCATCTCAGAACGCCCAGTTGCCGTTACGGAAGATGGGAACCACCTTGCCGCCGGCGCAGATAGCGTCAATGTTCATGGTATCGCAGCCGATCATGGAATCCTCGTGAACCATGGAATCGTTGATGCCCAGCTCGCGGCATTCTTCGTTGGTCTTGTTGTGGCAATCCCGGATGGTATCGTTGAAGCCACGACCCACAGCCAGGTGGCAAACGGCGTTCTCATCGAACAGGGTGTTGTAGAACAGCAGATCGGTCATATTGATAGGGCTGGTCTGGGGTACCAGAGCGCATTCGCCCAGGTAACGGGCGCCTTCGTCCATGTTCAGCAGGGTTTCCAGCAGCTCAGCGCCAACCTCAGCGCCGGATTCGACAACCTTACCACCTTCAAAGCGCATGAAGAACTTGTCGATGATCTGACCCTGGTAGCACAGAGGCTTGGTAGAGTAAACGATACCCTCGGCCTCGCCCTTCTTGGGAGAAATGAAGCACTCCTCGGTGGGGATATTGGGGTTGAAGACGATCTTCTGCTTGGAAACCTCAGCGCCGCCGCAGAAAACAGCTTCGGGGATCATGCCTACGGTCAGCTCGGTGCCGTTGTCAGCAGTGTAGTGCAGCTTTTCGATACCCAGGGAGTTCAGATAATCGCAGCGAGCCTTCAGATCGGCATTGTGTGCCTCCCAGGCCTTCACAGAATCCTGACCCTCGACCACACGGGAGGTGGACAGAATCGCCTGCCACAGCTTCTCAACGGCTACAGAAGTACGCTCGCCAGGGAAGATCTTCTTTGCCCATGCCTTGCCGGGAACCGCGGCAATGGTCCACTGCTGCTGTCCTTCACGGCGGTCAATATAGCCCTTCAAAATGGGATAGGTCTTCTGGCGGGCCTTGGCAACCTTGGCCATGTTCATACCCTTCAGACCGTCGGGATCTTCGGAAATGATGTGGATCCGCGCGGGCAGAGTTTCACACCACAGCTCCTGACGAGCCTTGTTCCACTCGGGAACGGTGGACATGGTCTTGAGGCTCTGATAACGGGTGTGCACCTTTGCCAGAGGCTGATAGTTCCAGAAGACAGTCACTTCACGGGCCTTGGCCTTGTAGCACTCTTCCACCACCATCTGGACAAATTCGGGCTGATCCAGGTCGGCGTAGATCAGAACATCCTGACCCTTCTGGACATTGGCGCCAACGCAGGCGATCAAACGGGCATATTCACGCAAAACGGTCTTTTTCATGGGTAAATTATCTCCTTTTGTATAAATTCTTCCCACATTCTAACAGATTTTTTTCCATCCGTCAATGATTGTTGCATTCTTTTTGGTTTTTGTGTATAATAAGATAAATGGTTGTTTACACATACACCCTACGGCACCATCGTAGTGTAAACAACAATTTATCTTGCCAAGGATGGTGGAACTATGCTGACAAAAGCAGAATTTCAAGAGAAAATCGCATCCGGCATCCGGATTTTGGATGGCGCCACCGGCTCCAATTTGCGAGCCATGGGTATGCCCAAGATCAGCAGTACGGAACAATGGATTCTGGACAACCCCGGGATCCTGCAAACTCTGCAGCGGGATTATGCCCAGGCCGGTTCTCAGATCATCTTCGCGCCAACTTTCCAGGCACAGCCCATTGCGCTGCGCACCATCGGCCTGGATGCGGAGACAGAAAACATAAACGCCCGGCTGGTGGCCTTGACCCGGGAGGCTGCTCCCGGTTGTCTGGTAGCAGGTGATATCACCACCCTCGCATCCTTCTGCGACAGCTGGGATATGGCCAATTTCGACCTGTTGGTAGAAAACTATCGCCGCCAGATCCGAGGGCTCGTGGATGGTGGTGCGGATATTCTGGGCGCAGAAACCCTCCTTTATGCCCACGAAGCGGAAGCAATTCTCACCGCCGCGGAGCTGGAAGGTGCCGGCGCGGTGATGTACTCCTTTACCATGCAACCGGACGGCAGCCTGTTTTCCGGTATGGACGCCGGTCCTGTTTTGAAGGAATTGGAGCGCAGCGGTGCTGCCGCCGTCGGTTTTAACTGTGTTTCCGCCGACGATTTCACCGCCGGTTTGGTTTCCAGATTGCGTCGGTATGTGTCCATCCCCCTAATATGCAAGCCCAATGCCGGCATCCCTGTCATTCGCCAGGACGGCATTGCCCACTACGACATGACGCCGGAGGCCTTCGCGGCGGTCATGACCGATTGCGCCGCCATGGGCGCAACCCTTCTGGGCGGATGCTGCGGCACCACCCCGGCGCATATCGCTGCCATGCAAAAATCCTGCACCCTTTGATCGGTGCAGGATTTTTCATTTACAGAACACGGTACCAGCGGGAAAGTTCCCTGGTTTTGACAAAGCCCATTCGCTCATACAGCCGCACAGCCCGTTCGTTGGCACCGGCAACCATCAGTTTCACCGTTTCCGCCTGCAGACAAGAGCACAGCGCCCGTACCACCGTTTCTCCTGCCCCGGGCTTGACGGAAATCACCGTGTCAAGAAAATCCCCGGCAGCCTTGCCGATGCCCAGCAATTGCCCTTCCCTATGGATAAAATAGCCATCGCCGGTTTTCAGCAGTTGCCTTCCGTCCGCGGAATCCATAAAAGCCGCATTGGGAACATCCGCCATGCGGTCATTACAGATCTCCAGCCATTTGTCCACCGTTTTCTCTGTCACCGGGAACAGGCAGGCATCCGTTTCCGGAATCGCCACCCTGGGACACTGCATAGCATAAAGAGCCGTGATCAGCGGATATTTTTCCAAATAGTCATGCCCCGCCGCGTCGATCCATTCCGCGCCGCACATACGGCAAAAAGCTACACATTCTTCCAATAATCTTTCCGGCTCCAGTGAGGATTGGATTTTGATGTGCGCCCGTTTCCGGTAGGGAATTTCCCGCAAAAACAGGCTGGCAACACCATATTCAGAGTCAAAAACCGGGATATCTTTCATAACATCATCTCCTGCAGGCATTATATCATGTCATGGCCCGACTTACAACCGTATTTTCTTTGTGCACATTTCACAACAGACTTGCGTTTTTGGACTTCAAAAAGAGAACAGCCTCACTATTTTCACGAAATAGTTGGATTATTTTCGATTTTCTACTTGATTTTTGGACAAAAAGATGTATAATACCTACTGTTATTCTATGGATCGAAAGGAGGTCAGTTCCATGAAGAAGATCATCTGCAAGAAGGAATACGACACCGAAACCGCTACCCTGATCAAGGCTTATTCGTTCGGTGAATATGGCGATCCTGCTGGCTACGAAGAAGACCTGTATCAGACCGAAGGCGGCCTGTACTTCCTGCACGTTGGTGGCGGCGAGGCTTCTCCCTACCCCACCGAGGACATCATCCGTCTGGCCAAGACCAAGGTCAACGCCTGGCTGGAGACCCACTAATCAAATGTACATGAAAAGTCGTCGCAACCGCGGCGGCTTTTTTCTTTCTCCTTTTCTTGACATATGTGGTATCATTAGAATAGGAAATTATTCGAACAAGGGGATTTGGCAATGAAATTCATCTCTTTGATTTTGATCTTGGCATTGTTGGCAGGATTGTTGGCCGGCTGCGGCACGCCCAGCAAGTCGGGGGACATTGCCGCCACCACCATGCCTGTGTATCAATTTACTGCCATGCTGGTGGAAGGAACCGGGCTTACTGTGACCCGACTGGTAACGGAAAACGTTTCTTGCCTCCATGATTACTCACTGAATGTCAACCAGGTCAAAGCTGTGGAGGCAGCGCAGTTGGTGGTTCTCAGTGGTGCCGGGCTGGAAGACTTTATGTCCGATATTTTGGAAGGAAAGCAAACCATTGATGCCTCCGCAGGAATTGAACTGCTGGAAGGCTGCCACGGCCACGAACATGAACATGACCATGGCCATGTTCACGAACAAGATGCCCATATCTGGCTCTCTCCCGACAATGCCATGGCAATGGCGAAAAATATCCGCGACGGTCTGGCCACCCAGTTCCCAGAGGAAGCAAACCATATCCATGCAAATTTCACGGCTCTGTCTCAAAAAATACAGAGCCTTCTGGACTATGGTTACACCCAGCTATCTCACCTTTCCTGCCGGGAAATGGTCACCTTCCATGACGGTTTTGCCTATTTCGCGGATGCTTTTGATTTGACCATTCTTGCGGCAGTGGAGGAGGAAGCCGGCAGCGAAACCTCCGCCCATCAGCTCATCGAGCTGATCGAAGTGGTGGAGCATCATCATTTGCCCGCCATTTTCATCGAAGCCAACGGAAGCGATGCCTCTGCCAAAGTCATCTCCGCCCAAACCGGGGCGGCCGTATTTACGCTGAACATGGCTATGAGCGAGGATTGGTTCGCGGCCATGTACCATAACATCGACACCATCAAGGAGGCGTTGGGATGAAACTGTTTCTTCACGGCGGTGGATGCGGCGACGCCTGCTGCCTGCGGGTGCAGAATTTGAATGTCCGCATCGGTGATGACAAAATTCTGCAAAATGTGAACCTGCACGTGCATTGCGGCGAAATGGTGGCTCTGATTGGCCCCAACGGTGCCGGAAAAAGCACCCTGTTGAAAGCCATTTTGGGTCAACGGGAATACGACGGGGTCATCGCGTTTTCCGCCCCCGGTGAGCGTAACCGCAAGCCTCGGATCGGCTATGTTCCCCAAAGTCCTGCCTTTGACCCCGGCGACCCGTTGAGCGTTGCGGATCTCTTTGCCTGCTGTATGAGCCGCCGTCCCACTTTTCTGGGTCTTGGAAAATCCGTGAGGCAAATTGTTCTGGAATGTCTGGATCGTGTCCATGCCACATTCCTGGCGGACAAACGGGTTGGCACCCTTTCCGGCGGCGAACTGCAGCGTGTTCTGCTGGCGCTGGCACTGGAACCCCTGCCCAATATATTGATCCTGGATGAACCGCTGTCCGGTGTGGATGTGGAAGGTATGCACGCGCTGATGGATATGCTGGATGAAATCCGCAGGGAGTACGACCTGTCCATTTTGATGACCACGCATGACTTTTCTTCCCTGGAGCGCTATGCCGACCAGGTTGTACTGATCGACCACGCCGTAAAAAAGATCGGTACACCGGCAGAAGTGCTGAATTCCGCGGAATTCCGGGAAGCCTTCCACATGAAAGGAGGCGATGAGGCATGAGTATTTGGTATGCCATCTGTGACTTGATCCCCCTGGAAATGCTGCGATGGGACTTTATGCGAAACGCCCTGCTGGCCATTTTGCTCATGGGGCCCCTTTTCGGCATTATGTCAACCATGGTGGTAACCGGACGGATGAGTTTCTTTTCCGACGCGCTGGGTCACTCCGCCTTTACCGGCATCGCCATCGGCTGTATCTGCGGCCTGGCTTTTCCCATTTGGGCCGCCGTTGCCTTTTCGGTAGTATTTTCCCTGCTGTTCAGCTTTGTCCGTAGCCGCAGCAACCAGGCGGCCGACACGCTGATCGGCGTATTTTCCAGCGCCGCTGTGGCACTTGGCATTTTTGTCGCCACTCTGGGTGGCGGAAGTTTCACCAAGTACAATAAGTACCTCATCGGTGATATCCTTTCCATTACCCCCGGTGAGATCGGTATTTTAGCCCTTGTTCTGCTGGCGGTGATGGCGCTGTGGGTACTGTTTTCCAATCGTCTTACCCTGACCGTGGTGCATCCCCAGCTGGCTTCCTCCCGAGGCATTCCTACCGGACTGTGCAACACGTTGTTTTCTGTCTCCATCGCGGTGGTTGTCACGCTGACGATCTCCTCCGTGGGACTTTTGATCCTCAATTCTCTGTTGGTGCTGCCCGGCGCTTCAGCGCGAAATGTGGCGAAAAATATGAGGCAGTATCACGGTTTCTCCGTTCTGTTCGCTCTGGCGGCCGGTATCTGCGGCCTGGTGGCATCCTATATGTGGGGAAGCTCCGCCGGCGCCGCCATTTCTCTGGCACTGACACTGATCTTTGCCCTAACCTTCTGTCTGCGAAAAATGAGGAATTGAAATGGAAAATGTAAATATCAACATTATAGCCCGAATGAAAAGCGATTTCGCCACCAAATTCGGCATTCCCCGGCAGAGTGGTCTTGTTCAGGAACTTCGCTCCACCATCATCTTCGAGCCGGAATACCGCAACGCCGATGCCCTGCGCGGCATGGAAGGCTTTTCTCATCTGTGGCTCATTTGGCAATTTTCCGAAGCGGTGCGCAGCGAATGGTCACCTACCGTGCGGCCGCCTCGCCTTGGCGGCAACACCCGCATGGGCGTTTTTGCCACCCGTTCCCCTTTCCGTCCCAACAATCTGGGTCTTTCCTGCGTGAAGCTGCTGGGGGTAGAGGACACCGCGGAATTCGGTACCGTCATCCATGTCGGCGGCGCGGATTTGATGGACGGAACGCCGATTTTCGACATCAAGCCCTACATTCCCTATGCTGACTGTCAGCCGGATGCAATCGGCGGGTTTACGGACAACGCGGACGATTATGTATTGCAGGTAGAATTCCCATCCCAGCTGTTGACTCGTTTGCCGGCGGAAAAACGGGAAGCCGCTGTACAGCTGCTTTCCCACGACCCCCGGCCAAGCTATCAGCGCAAGCCCGACAGAGTTTACGGATTGACCTTCGCAGGCTTTGATATCCGGTTTTCTGTGAAGGAAAACCGTTTGACGGTTGTGGCGGTTGAGGGGATTTAAGGAGGATTCATGGATCAAATCGGACAAATTCTGGAAATCTGTATGATGATATGCTTTGGCTTTTCCTGGCCCAACAATATCCGCACCACCCTAAAAAATCGCTCAGCCAAAGGCAAAAGTCTGGCATTTTTGCTGCTGATTGATGCCGGTTATCTCTGCGGTATTTTTGGAAAAATATTCAACGGAAATATCGTCTGGTATGTACTTGCCATGTACATCCTGAATTTCACCATGGTCACCATCGACCTGTGCCTGTATTTCTATTTCGCCCATAAAGAAAAGACCGGCTGCTAAGGGCAGCCGTTCTTTTGCTGAAATTCTTCCACATCCAAATCCTTGTAGGGATACACTCGCTGTCCATTTTGAATGGTGCAGCGATGCTCAGAAAGCAGCCGGACAATATCATACACATCAATCCAAATCTCCGAGTTGCACTCCTTTTGACTTTCATCAAAAATCAGCTGCAAACCGAAATGCAGATGCACCGTTTCAATATTGTTGGTGTTTTCCGTTTCGGAGTAGCCTGTGCGACCCATAAACCCGATCAAATCCCCTGCCTGTACGATCTGCCCCACTTCCAGCCCCGGCGCAAAGGGCGCATCTTTTTTCAAATGGGCATAGTAATAATACCGCCGGGAATCAAAGCTGCGGACGCCCACACGCCAGCCGCCGTAACGATTCCATCCCATGGCCTCCACCACGCCACCTTCCACCGCCACGATGGGCGTGCCCAGCGCGCCCATCAGGTCATTTCCCAAATGCTTTCGCTGAAAGCCAAAACTGCGGCTGACACCAAAGTCCGCGCAATGGCTGTAGCCAAAGCCCGCGGCAATAGGCGAAAATGCCTTTAGTCCATACTGCGCTTTCCATTCTCCGTCGATTTTGATCGCGTAGTTACCCAGCAAGCCGCCCAGCGCCGCGCTGTATGCCTCCTGATAGTAGGCATAATAGCGATAGCCATCACCCAGCAGCTCCTCCGGGCTTTTATCCCCTTTCAAATCAAAAATCGCCTTTTTCACCGATGAAAGTCCGCATTTTCCGCCGGTTCGGCAGGCCGCAAGCGCCAGAGCGTCAATCCAGGATATATGCTTTTCCTGTCCAAAAGATATCACATCCTGCTGCATGGCATACCGCAACGACTCGTATGGCGCATCAAAATCCACCCATTTGATGGGTTCTGCAAAAACCGGAACCGCGAACAATATCCAAATACATAAACAGCAGAATAACCGCCGTATCATACCCATCACCTCGTTAGATAGGGTATGAAACGGCGGCAATTTTTATTGATGCCAATTATTGCAGGTCCTTTTTTATGCCGGCAGCGATGGCATAGATATCCTCCATCGTGGCAATATAAGATATTTTTTCCTTGTAGAAACTACTGTGGGCCACGCCCCGTAAGTACCAGGCAAAATGCTTCCGGGCTTCCAAACAGGCGATCTTTTCGCCCTTATCCTGATAAGCAAGTTCAAACTGACGCACGGCGGTGTCCACACGTTGGGCCAAAGCAGGCCGCTGAGGAACCTCCCTGCCTTCCATGACCGCTTTTACCCGGGAGAAGATCCAGGGATCGCCAAACGCAGCCCGGCCGATCATCAAGCCGTCAGCGCCTGTCCACTTCAGGCAACGCTGAGCAGATTCCGCATCCACCACGTCGCCATTGGCAATGACCGGAATGGAAAGTTGCTCCTTGACCTTGCGGATATAGTCCCAATCCGCGGTACCGGAATAGAGCTGGCTGCGGGTTCGTCCATGAACCGTGACCATGGAAGCGCCACTGTCCTCCATCCGTTTTGTAAAATCCAGCACATTGATGCTGCCCTTATCCCAGCCCAGGCGGCATTTTACGGTCACCGGCACATCCACAGCGGAAACTACCGCTTTCACGATCTCCCCGGCCAGTTCCGGTGTGCGCATCAGGCCACTGCCGTCACCGGAACCCGCGATTTTCGGCATGGGGCAGCCCATATTGATGTCCAGGAAATCACAGCCGGAGTATTCCAGCGCCAACCGGGCACCCTCTGCCATAATGGCTGGGTCATTGCCGAAAATCTGGGCGCCGCACAAACAGCCATCGTTACGCTTCAGCAGCGCTTTGCTTTTTTTGTCCTGGTACACCAGCGCCCGGGAGGAAACCATTTCCGTCACCATCACGCCGGCGCCCAATTCGGCGCAGATCTCCCGGAAAGCCCAATCGGTCACGCCGGCCATGGGTCCCAGAAACAACGGATTATTCACTTGAATATTGCCTATTTTCATAGGTTCTCTCTTTCTGCCGATAAATTGTTGTTTACACATACACCCTACGGCACCATCGTAGTGTAAACAGCAATTTATCTCACCATCTATTTTATACCATAATAACACAGTTTGGAGTATTTTGCAAGTCACAGCAACACAGTCAAAAGCCAGATCAGTGCGGTCAGCCCAGCGCCACATACGATCCAAACCGGCGCGGTTAGTTTACTTTTCCCGGTTTTGGCAGCTTGCATAGCCTCTTTCAGCAACATTTCATTGGTGAAATCCTTGGCGTCATCACGGAGAATAAAGATAGCTTGTTCATAAATCTTCGGATCCGGCGAATGTACCACAATTACCTGCCGGGATGTTCCTTTTACCACAGAAAATCCCTCCTTTGGAAACAGGATGCCCATGCTTTTCCCATTTTATTCCGGTATTCAGACCAAAAAATAGCCGCCCCAAAGTTGCGTCAAATAAGGGTCTTATCGTAGGGGCGATTCAAAAGCCGACAGATGCAAAATCTGTCGGCTTTTATCACAGGGTGGTGGCTTGCTCCCTACAGTAAGATAACATTCCTGTTTGCAGCCGCCCAAAGCGGCAATTTATTACAGATATACATTGGTCAGCAGCAGGAACAACGGCACGGTCAGGGTAAACAGACTGATGATCCAGGGATAAAACATCCGCTTGGAGCACATGGTCAGCAGCAGGCAGGCAACTGTCAAAATCAGCGGCACCAATACCGCGGTTCCCCGGGGGACATACTGGGTTTGATATACCAGGAATCCAAACAGAGAGTTCTGGCCATGCACTTCAATTCCCGGCAGGGTAATTTCCACAATTTCCGGCAGATCCGATTGGCTTCTGGCCGCCAGAATCACCGAGGCGGCAGCCACAGGTGCCGATAACACCAGACCGCGGAACATGAAAACGGCTTTCCACAATCGGCTCAGGAAATTTCCAATCTTGTGAAATACTTTGCGGACTTTATCCAGACCCGGACGGGGCTTATTCTTAAATGTTTGCCATTTGTCTACAATGTTATCCAGCCATTGCATACAATCGCCTCCGAAACATACTTTATACTATTATAGCATATTTATGCGGTGGATGCAAGGAGCAGTTTACGCGACCAAAAAAGTTTACAAATCTTCGCTTCGTATAATCTTGCAGAGCACAATTTGACCCTGTTCCGATTCAATCAAACCGGCGCTTCCGCCATAGTAACCGCAAGAACCGGGATTGAGTACCCACAAGCCATCCTCTTCCCGGTGACAATCGGCCGAATGGGTGTGGCCATAGAGCACCGCCTGCACCTTGGCCTCTCTTGCATCCCGCAATAAGGAAAAAAGGCCGGTTTTCACCCGGTGACGATGGCCATGGGTCAAATATAGCCACAGACCGCAGATTTTTTCCACCCTTACTTCCGGATCACGGATAAAGTCCCGATGCTCATCACAGTTTCCCGGCACTTGGTAAAAAGGAATATGGGGGTACTCTTCCGACAAAACCTCCCCATCGGCATAGTGATCCCCCAAGTGGATCACCGCGTTGGGCATGACCTTTTCCACACACAGACGCATAAAACTTCTGCTGGAATGAGAATCGGATAACACTAAAATTTTCATACTTCACCATCCATTCTGCGGCAGCATATAGTAAGTATGAGACAATTATAGCATGTATGGAAACAGGAGGCAAGGAAATGGAGAAAAATTATAACGATTTCAATATACGAGAGGCTCGCCGGTTCGCAAACAGCGATGCGGGAAAACAGCTGATGGCACTGCTGAAAGATCAGCATGGCGGTCAAATGCAGGCCGTAATGGACAATGTGAAATCCGGCAACATAGAACAAGCCATGCAATCTCTGGCCACATTTATGGAAGATCCCAAAACCAAAATGTTGCTGAAACAGTTGCAGGAGGTTCCAAATGAGCGAAATGGAGAATAAACTGAACGCGGTTCTGAGCAATCCGGATATGATGCGGCAGATCATGTCTATGGCCCAGATGCTTGGTTCCCAGCAGGAATCCCCCGCCCCACCGCCACCAAAACAAGAACCACAGGAGATGTCCCTGCCGGACTTGGGGATGCTGCAGAAAATCTCCTCCCTGGCGCAGCACAGCGGCATCGACAGCCGTGAACAGGCGCTTCTGCGTGCCATGAAAGCATACTTAAGTACAGATCGGATCACAAAATTGGAAAAAGCCATGCGTGCGGCAAAAATGGCCCGTGTAGCTTCCGTGGCATTGGGTCAAGCGGGCCTGCAGAGCCTGTTTGGGAGGTAATGACCATGTATAACCGATATGTACCCCAATCCGATGGTTCCTACCAGCGCAATTTCGTGGCAGAAAATCCAAACCAAAGAAGCCGGGGACGACAAAACCCGCCTTCATTGGAGCCGGAAAAGCGTCCGTCCCACAACCCGGAGCCGGTAGGCGGTTTTTTGAAACAGCTGATTCCCAAGAATTTTGACACGGCGGATCTGATTATTGTGCTGCTGCTCTTGCTGCTGTCTGTCGACAGCGAGGAGGATCGAGGCACCGCGCTGCTGACATTGGTTCTGTATTTATTTATGTAACATAAATTGTTGTTTACGCATACACCCTATGGCGATATTGTAGGGTGGGGGCTTGCTCCCGCCCTACGGCACCATCGTAGTATAAACAACCATTTATCATTTCATCACACACTGCAAAAAGGAGCTGTCCGCCGGACAGCTCCTTCCATTTATTTGGCCACAAAGCCCACTTTCTTGTAGACCTTGCGCAGGGTCTTTTCCGCAACATAGCTTGCCTTTTCCGCGCCGGCACGGTAGACAGACTCCAGATATGCCTTGTCCTTCATCAGCCGCAGGCTCTCCTCCCGGATAGGACGCAGGTGTTCCACCACTGCCTCGCCTACCACGGGCTTAAACGCACCATAGCCCTTGCCGGCAAACTCATTTTCGATTTCCTCAAAGGTCTTTCCGGTGACCGCGGAATAAATGGTCATCAGATTGGCAACGCCGGGCTTATTTTCTTTGTCGTAACGGACGCAGTTTTCCGTATCGGAGTCGGTAATTGCCCGCTTGAACTGCTTCATCACCACTTCGGGAGGATCCATCAGCAGAACACGGCCAGTATCCTCATTTTCGGACTTGGACATTTTGGCTGTGGGATTGGTCAAACTCATGATCCGGGCGCCTACCTTGGGGATAAAGGGATCGGGAATCTTGAAAACATCGCCATAGATACCATTGAAGCGGCGGGCAATATCGTGCATCAGTTCCACGTGCTGCTTTTGATCTTCACCCACAGGCACCAGATCCGGCTGGTACAGCAGAATGTCCGCTGCCATCAGGCTGGGATAGGTAAAGAGACCGGCGTTGATATTGTCGGCGTTCTTGGCAGACTTATCCTTAAACTGAGTCATGCGGCTGAGCTCACCAAACATAGAATAGCAATTCAGCACCCAGCCAAGTTCCGCGTGCTGATGCACATGACTCTGAATGAACAGGGTATTTTTCTCCGGTTCCAGGCCGCAGGCGATATACTGGGCCAGTTGCTCCAGAGTGCGGCGGCGCAGGTCAGCAGGATTCTGCCGCACGGTGATGGCGTGCAGGTCGGCCATAAAGTAGAAGCATTCATATTCCTCGGCACGCTCAGCCCAATTCTTCACGGCACCCAGATAAGAACCCAGGGTCAGATCGCCGGAGGGCTTAATACCGGATAACATTCTTTTCTTAGCTACGATTTCTTCCATAAGAGATCCTCTTTTCACAAATGATTGAAAACATTCTACCACAGCTTACCATTTTACGCAAGGGCAAATTAACCTTCCTTGCGATGAATGTCCAGAATGTGATGGGATACGCCCACGCAATCTGCTCGTTCGCAGATCACAAAATGATACCGCAGGTACATTTCAAACAAGCCATCATCCATCGTATCTATCACTTCACGCATATAGTTTGTTGCCATGTCCGTACCTACATAATGCAGTCGCTGGGTGTCAAACCCAGTCATCAGAGCATCAATCTCCTCCCGGCGGTAGAGTTCAAACAGTTCCGCAGGGTCAGAGGTTGCCTTAAAAGTCACGGGATCTACCAATTTTTGATACTTTTCTTGCTTCAGCATTCCCCTGCCGAAACAGTATTGCACCATTGTTGCTTCATTACCGCAGTACGCCACAAAAAGCAGACCGCCGGGTTTGGTAACCCGAAGGGCTTCTGTCAACGCCTTTTTCTGATCTTCTACGGTAAACAGATGATACATCGGTCCCAGCAGAAGGGTTACATCATATGTATCATTAGGTAAAAAATGCAGATTTCTTGCATCGCCCTGACGAATGGTGACCTTCTCCCCAGGTTGGGTCTTTTGATGAAAAACATCAATATTATGCTGCACCAGTTCCACCGCGTCCACTTCATAGCCCATACGGGCAAGACTGTGAGCATATCGGCCGGTGGCCGCGCCAATCTCCAATATACGCATACCGGGCCGCAAATATGCCTCGATATAGCGCATGGTAGTCAAAAATTCCACACTGCCATGGCGAGAAAGCAAACGCCCTTCTTCATCATAATTGGAATAAAACTGAGTCAATATTTCTGCATAATTCATTGTGTTCCCTCCCAAATAAAAAATGGTGTAAGCAAATGCTTACACCGACACCAACTTTTTCCCGCAGGTCAAAAAGTGTATGACAATGCAAGCACATCCGTCCAATAAGGGATGCGCCAGGTTGCGGTATAGAAACAACTGCCACAATACATTGTCAATTCCTCCTCTTGTTTGTATTATGGTAGCATTTCCAGCCTATTTTGTCAATCTCCTCGTAATGTAAATTGTTGTTTACACTACGATGATGCCGTAGGGTGTATGTGCAAACAACAATTTATCTTTCCATTGATTTCTCAGGCAATTTATGTTATAGTATAGGCTAGAAAATTATGTACAAAAGAGGTAGAAATATGGATTATCAAGCATTAGCCAATTTACTGTTTCCCCATGTGACGGACACCCCCGAAGCTCTGGAGGAACGGTTCCCTGAGCGTCAGCTTCCCGAAGGCGCGGTCGTCACCCGTATGGCGCCCTCTCCCACCGGCTTTGTCCATCTGGGCAACCTGGTGCAGGGTCTGACCGCTGAGCGCATGGCCCATCAAAGCGGCGGTGTGCTGTTTTTGCGTGTGGAAGACACCGACGCGAAGCGGGAAGTTCCCGGCGCTGTGGAGGTGCTGATTGACACGCTGAAGCACTACGGCATCAGTTTTGACGAAGGCGCTACCCACACCGGCGACGCCGGCATCTATGGTCCCTATCGCCAGCGCCAAAGAGCTGCCATTTACCATGTTTACGCCAAGAAGCTGGTCGAGGACGGCATGGCCTACCCCTGCTTTGCCACCGAAGAAGAGCTGGCTGCTATGCGTGAGCAGCAGGAAGCGAACAAGGAAAACACCGGCTATTACGGCAAGTATGCCATGTGGCGTGACCGTTCCATCGCGGAAATTCAGGCACAGATTGCCGCCGGCAACCCCTGGGTTCTCCGTTTTCGCAGCACCGGCTCCATCGAAAACCAATTCAAGTTTGATGATCTGGTCAAGGGCAAGCTGACCATTACCGAAAATGATATTGACCATGTGCTGCTAAAGTCCGACGGTATCCCCACCTATCACTTTGCCCACGCTGTGGACGATCATCTGATGCGCACCACCCATGTTGTCCGTGGTGACGAATGGCTGCCGACGCTCCCCTTCCACATCCAGCTGTTCAAGGCTTTGGGCTTCAAGCTGCCCAAATATGTACACATTGGACCGCTGATGAAGATGGACGGCACCAGTAAGCGCAAGCTCAGCAAGCGCAAGGATCCCGAGCTGGCGCTGACCTTCTACAAGGCCGAGGGTTTTCCCGTA
Source organism: Faecousia sp. (assembly GCA_045595885.1). GTDB lineage: Bacteria > Bacillota > Clostridia > Oscillospirales > Oscillospiraceae > Faecousia. Next base: position 15,593 of record JAZOBI010000092.1, read on the forward strand.
GAGGCGGTTTATGAATATATCATGACCATCCTCAACTCCAACTTTGAAGACTGGCGCAGAGCCAATCTGGACGCCAAGGCGGACGAATTCAAGTTCAGCCCCAAGAAGCTGAATCCCGCCGGCTCTCTGTTCGACTATGCCAAGCTGACCGACGTTTCCAAAAATGTCATTCCCAAGATGGACGCTGCCCCCGTCTGCCGCCTGCTGACCGAGTGGGCGCAGGAATTTGATGCCGACTTTGGCCAGAAGCTGGCCGCCGATGCCGAATTTGCCACTAAGATTTTGGCCATTGGACGTGGCGGCAAGAAGCCCAGAAAGGATCTGGCGGTTTGGAAGGATGCCAAGGAGTACATGGGCTTCTTCTATGACGAATATCTGCAGCAGCCCGTATTCGACGAAAAATTCAGCAAGGAAACTGTCAAGACCGCCCTGGAGAAGTTCGTTGCCGTGTACGACTACAGCGATGACTCTGCCGCCTGGTTTGACAAGGTCAAGGCCATCACCGAGGAAATGGGCTTCACCACCGATATGAAGGCCTACAAAGCCGATCCCACCGCTTTTCCCGGCACCGTGGCTGACATTTCCACCTTCATCCGTCAGGCCGTCACCGGCAAGACCAACGCCCCTGACCTGCATTCCGTGATGCAGATCTTAGGCAAAGAGCGCAGCCTGCAGCGTATTCAGAACACCATCGCAAATCTGTAATTCCTTCTGCATTGGAGGGGATTGCCGCACCATCCTACGGGCTGGTTCGCCATGACATAGCGAAAACCGCCCTTCCCAATTCCGGGAAGGGCGGCTCATTTTTTATTTGTAATTATGAATTACTTCTTATCTCTCTTGCGACACAGGTAAATATCCAGCTTATCCTTCATGTTCTGGGGCATCTCACGGCTGACTGGCATCCGGGCAGCATTGGCCATACGGCCGGCAAAGGCGCAGATGAAGTCGATATCCTGCAGCATATGCTCCGCCTTCATAACTGCCATGGTGTCATAGCTGTTGTGGATGGTTGCGGTGTTGGGGGGCGCGATGCGGGCAAAGGAAACGGCGGGAATACCCTTATCGGCAAAGGGCGTGGAGTCGGAGGAGTACACATCCTGGTAAGCTTTCACACCTCTGCCCAGCTCGGAGCCCAGGTAATCGATATAGGTCACCAGTTTGTCTTCGGAGGTGCAGCAGGCAATGAACTTGCCCATGATGCAACCGATCATATCCAGGTTGATATTCAGCACCACATTTTTCAGTTCTTCCTCGTGGTCACGGCAGTATGCCTTAGCGCCCAGCAGGCCACGCTCCTCGCTGCCACAGAAAATGAAACGCATACCATACTTATGAGGATGCTTCATGAAATACTCGGCAATGCCCAACAGTCCCACGGAGCCGGACATATTGTCATAAGCGCCCTGGGAAAGGCTGGTGGAGTCATAGTGAGCGGTAAAGACGATGGTTTCGGGAATTTCTCCGGGCAGTTCCACGATCACGTTGTGGGAATCGGCCTCAAACTGCTCCTGCTTCAGCAGGATCTTGGCGGTCTTGGCATCGCCATTTACGATGGCAATGGCATCCTTGGCATTGATATTGACGCCGGGGATCTTCTCTACACCTTCATAAACCATGGCGCGCAGTTCACGCTGGTCGATATCACGGTCACGGTAGTTGGCGTTGCCGTCGTAAGTAATGAAGCCCACAGCGCCGTTTTCCAGCAGATCGCGGTACATCCAGTAGCCGAGATATCCGTCGATCATGACGATTTTGCCCTTGCACTGGGACAGACTGAAAGCATCGGTGGAAGCCAAGTAGTACAGGGGCGCTTCCACTTCCGCATTTCCGGCGCAGAGGTAGCCCTTGCAGGTGATTTCCTTGCCGTCCACCACCAGTCTAGCCTCTTCCATGGTGGCCATCTGTACCTTGAAGGGCTCAATGGTAGCCTCCAAGCCCAATTCAGCGCACTGAGCCTTCAAATATTCGGCGCAGCGCAGCTCTTCGGCAGTACCGCCGGTGCGGACATAGGCGGTGTCTCGGAACAGTTTCATAACTTTCTTTTTGTTCATAGGTTTTTCCTCCTAATAAAATTACACAGAAATCAGGCCCAGCCCCATCAATATGCAGACAGTGGCAAAAATGGTAAAAGCTGAGAAAATGGTGGTCCAAACCACCAATTGAGTGGAAAGTTGCTCATCACCGCCCATTTGGGAGGCCATAATGGCACCGGAAACTGCCACCGGGGAGCCAAACAAACCTACCAAACCCGGAAATTCATGGACACCAAAATGCATGATCTCCAGCTTTGTCAGCACCACCGCGCCACCGATGCCAATCAGCGGCGCCAGCACAATGCGCCAGACGGTGGATACGATGATCTCCTTTTTCAGTTCCTTAACCGCGGAGAACACAAACTGCCCGCCCAAAACAAGCAGGGAAAGGGGCGTTGTCAGTGTTTTGAACCACTCCAAAAGGGTGTACAGGAAAGGAAGATCCCGCTTCAGCGCAAACACCGTTTCTCCAAAAAGAACCGTCTGAAGCCAGCGAATTACCAGGCAAAGCAGTCCCAGCACAACACCATGGATCATCGGATTTTTGATGATATCCAGCAAAATATGCCCGACGGTAGGACGATGAGCGCCTGTTCCAAACATAGTCAGAGCAATCACCGCCAAAACATTGAACAGCGGAATGGTCACCGCCGCCATGCAGGCAGCTACCGTTTCCGCTTCCGCGCCGCCCAACGCGGCGGCCAGGGACATACCGATAATGACAGAATTACTGCGGAAGGTACACTGCAGGATCACGCCCCGGCGTTCCGGAATCGGTGTGGTCAGCACTGCTGTTGCCAGACCCAAAAGGAAAATCAGGCAGATAATAACAGAGGAATAAAGAATAATATCCCACTGGATAGCATCCAGGCTATCAATACTGTAAATATTGATAAACAGCATACAGGGTAAGCCCCAACGGAATACCAGCTTGTTGCCGCTGTCCAAAAAACCGTCGCTGAGCATATGTTTGTGCCGCAACCAAATGCCCAACAGGATCATCAAGACGATCGGAACCACAGCCTCCACAGCGGTACGAAAAATAAGGCCCATGAAATGTCCTCCAATTTCTTAGTAGTTTCATTCTATCACACCAACGATCCTTTTGCAATCGGAAGAACAAAAAAAGCGACGAAAATCGTCGCTTTTCTATCAAAAGTCAAATTCCGACAACTGAGCGCCCGGATAATAGTGGCATAAAATCTGCCCATAATCACAGCCGGACAGGGCCATCGCCTGCGCACCATACTGGCTCATGCCAACCCGATGGCCATAGCCCCGGGTTTCTATCGTAATCGTATTATCGGCAACCATCACAGTAAACGCCGTAGACCGCAACCCCAGCAGAACCCGCAATGTGGTGCCCCGGTATTGCACCCCGCCAATGGTCATGGTTTCCACGCCACCGCCATCGGTGTAGGTCACATCCCCGAACCAACTGTCCGGCGTGCCATCCAGACGGACACACAGCGCCGTCTGGAATTCTTCCGGGGAAAACGAAACACGATCGGAAAAAACAGACGCAAATTCTTCCCCGGGGCTTTCCACCGTCTGCAAATAAGGAATATCCGTACCCCAAACGGCCAGCGCGTTCTCCGTGTTTCCTCCGGAACAGGAAAAATAGGCAGCGCAGATCAAGCTTCCTTCATAGACCATTACCTGTCCGGCCGTCGCCTCCACAGCAGACCGGACACGGTCTCTTTGCTCCCCGGTGCCACCAATGGAAGCATAGTCACTTTGAGAAATATAGGCCTGGCAGCAGTGATAGCGTACACAAACCGCGCCATCATGCCGGTTGCTTTGGCAAATGTACAAAGCCGCGGTACGGGCAGCTACTGCCTGGGCTTTCAGCGCCTCCGGTTCAAAGCTGGATGGCACTTCCGCAAGCACCACTCCGATTACATAGCTTTCCAGTTCCATTTCCACCAGACCATCCTCCGTCAGCACCGGGATTTTACTGGACTCAGCCGGCTCCGTCGGATTTGTATCTTCCCATGGGCTTGAAGATGTGTCATTCCGGGTTGGCGTCTGCTGGATACCGGGTGCCGTAGTATCCTCCGGAAAGGCTCCCTTCGCTCCAAGGGTCAGCACCGCGGACAACAGAATTGCCGGCGCGACAAAACCGATAACCGCCGCTTTTACCATATCTTTCCAAACATATTTCAAAGGAATCACCCCCGACTTATTCTACAGCAAAAGCTGTACGAAATTCGTCGGGGGTGGTCGGATTCAATTGTGGTTTTCCGAAACCGCCATGCCGGCGGCATAGGCGGTAGCCCAGGCAATCTGCAGATTAAACCCGCCGGTGTAGGCATCACAATCCATGATCTCGCCGGCAAAGTAGAGACCCGGCACCAGCTTTGATTGCATGGTTTTAGGGTCGATTTCCGACACCTTTACGCCGCCGGATGTGATAATGGCTTCCGCCACCGGCCGCTTGCCGGTGATGGTGACCGAAAATGCCTTCAGCAGTTCCACCAATGCCCGGCGTTGCTGTTTGTTGAGCGAATTTGCCTGCAGATTCGGGTCAATTTCCAACCGGCGCAGCACGACGGGAATCATGCTTCGGGGCAGCAGATCCGTCAGGGCATTTTCCATGGCGCGGTTTTTATACAGATCCAGATCCCGCAAGATCCGGTCATTGAGTTTTCCTTCCTCCAGGGCGGGCTTCAGGTCAATGACCAGGCGGCAGCCCTCACCCTTCAAATGGGTGCTGGCGCTTAATACCGTCGGGCCTGAAACACCAAAATGGGTAAACAGCAGCTCACCAAAGTCTTTATACAGCACCTTTCCCTTGGCATCCAACAATTTCACACCGCAATTTCGCAGAGAAAGTCCCTGCATATCCGGGCAATCGCGGCCTTCCGTTTCCAGAGGAACCAGGCTGCCCTCGCAAGGCACGATGGTATGCCCCAGTTTATTGGCCATGGCATAGCCGTCACCGGTGGAGCCGGTGGTGGGATAGCTCAGACCGCCGGTGGCCAAAATGACCCACTTGGCCAATATGGTTTCCTTTTCCGTCCGTACGCCGCAGACCAAGCCCTGGTCAGCCAGAATATCCTTGACCCGGGCAGTAAGTACATCCACATGATGGCGGCGCATAGCCTTTTGCAGCGCCTCCAGCACGGATTGGCTTCGGTCAGACACCGGGAATACCCGGTTTCCACGCTCCGTCTTCAGCGCGCAGCCATTTTCTTCCAGAAATTCTTTGATCTTCTCCGGAGGAAAGGCGTTCATGGCGCTGAACAGAAAGCGTCCATTTCTTGGCACATTCTGCAAGATTTCCTGGGCGGTACAATCGTTGGTCACATTGCAGCGGCCCTTGCCGGTGATCAGCAATTTCTTTCCCAGGCGATCATTGCGTTCCAGCAGCAGCACCTTTTGCCCCCGCCGCGCCGCAATGATGGCGGCAAACATTCCCGCCGGGCCGCCGCCAATAACGATGCCGTCATAATTCATAGCCGTTTCACTTCCTCCTGTGTCAAATAGCGCCAGGCGCCCAGCGGCAGGTCTCCCAGGGTGAGATTTCCTTCCCGGATTCGCTTGAGGCGGGTAACACGCATACCGGCTGCCTCACACATCCGGCGAACCTGGCGGTTGCGTCCCTCATGGATGGTGATTTCCAAAAGGCCCTGCTTAATCCAATGTACCTTGGGCGGTTGGATACGATACCCATCCAGCTGAATTGGCTGTTTCAGCCGCACCAGGGCTTCCTCGGAAAAATCATTCACCCAGGTTAAGTAGGTTTTCTCCACTTCATGCTTAGGATGCATCAAACGGTTGGCAAATTCGCCGTCATTGGTCAATAGAAGCAGCCCCTCGCTGTCCAAATCCAGACGACCAACGGGATACACCCGAACGCCGCAATCAGCCACCAGCTCAGCCACGGTTTTCCGGCCTTTTTCATCGGACAAAGTAGTCACATAGCCCCGGGGCTTATGGAGCAGGATGTACACATAGCTTTCCGCGGACGGGAGGAGTTTCCCGTCCACAGTAATTTCGTCAAATTCCGGGTCCGCGGATTGACCCAGCACCGCTGTGACACCATTGACCCTCACCCGGCCTTCGGCGATCATGGTTTCCGCCGTTCTTCGGGAGGCGACGCCCCGGGCGGACAATATTTTTTGTAATCGCTCGGTCATACTTACCCTCCAAAAATACGTTCCCAGAAATTCCGTTCCTCCGGGATTTGCTGTTCAATGGTGGCCCCGTAATACACAGGCACCTTCCCCACCGCTTTTCCGTCTACACAAATATGGGCATAGCCGGCTTTTCCGTTTTCCGCCACCGGCGCATAGACAAACTCCTTATGGGACAGCAGGAAGCTGACGGTTTCTCCTTCCGCAAGGGCAAAGGAAAAATCTTGGCCCGCCACCACATTCACCTGCCCGGTCTGGCCGCCCAGCACGGTCAGCCTGCCCAGAATATCCCCCTCTGATACCAGAGATGTGACACGATACCGGGAAAACCCCTGTTCAAACAGTTGCTTATGGTCTGCCCAATCATTGCCATCATGGATGGTTACGCAAATCAGCCTGCGGCCCTGGCGCACCGCGCTGGATACCAGGATCCGGCCTGCGGCCCTGGTAAACCCGGTTTTGACCCCATCCGCACCTTCCACCTGCCATAAAAGTTTGTTGTGGTTGGTCAGATAGCGGTTGCCCACCCGGACGGAACGGGTGGATACCGTTTGGGCAAAGATCGGATTATGCATGGCATAGGCCGCCAAAACCGCCAGATCCCGGGCTGTGGAATAATGCTCAGGCGCGTCCAGGCCGTGGGGATTGACAAAATGGGTTCCCGTTAAGCCCAAAAAACGGGCTTTGTCATTCATCAGCCGGGCAAAACCCTCCACCGTACCGCCACAATAGATGGCAAGCGCCACCGCGGCATCATTACCGGAGGACAGCATCAGCCCATACAGCAGTTCCTGCAGGGTCAGCACTTCCCCTTCCTGCAGATACATGGAAGAACCTTCGATTCCCACCGCTTGTCTGGGGATCTTCATACGATCCAGCACATTACATTGCTCGCAAACGATCAGCGCCGTCATGATTTTCGTGGTGCTGGCAACCAGGCTCTTTTCATCGGCGTGTTTTTCATACAGCACCCTGCCTGTCTGCCCATCCATCAAAATGGCGCGTTCGGCCGAAACAGCCTCCGCCGCAGGGACATACAGCAGAACGGCGGCTAGGAATACTGCCGCCGTCCGCAAAAGGATTGTTTTCATGTTTTCTCACCCGTGCCTAGTATGGGCCGGGAGAAGAAAATTATTCCGCTTTCTTTTCCGTGCGGGAGTCGATAAAGGCCGCGATTTTGTCCAAAACATCGGGCACCTGCTCCACGATCCGGTCTGCCGTGGAGTTGGCGGGAACCGCCACGGGCATCATCCGTACATTGCCATCCTTGATAATCAGAAAGCAAATGGGCGTTACCTTCACACCTCCGCCGGCACCGCCGCCGAAGGGATTTTCCTGGTGATTGGCATTCTTGGACACGAAATCGCTGCCGCCGCCGGCAAAACCAACACTGACCTTGGAAACAGGAATAATGGTCACGCCATCGGCTGTGGTAATAGGCTGGCCAATCACAGAATTCACATCAACCATTTCCCGAATCTTGGCAATGGTGGATTCCATCATGTTGGGGAGAGTTTTGCTCATTTCGAAGCACCGCCTTTTCTAGTATTTTGAATTTGCATATATTGTTTCAAGGCACGAACACCATGGCGCACCACCAGAACCAACAATCGTCCCAGGGTGATGGTAGCATCCGCACGGGCAATCACAACAGTTTCGGAGGATTCAAAATCACACTCGATCTGCACGTCCCGTTTTTTAATGACAAAGCACCGCTCCAGCATGGGCCAAAGATTGCCCAGCGCCGCGTTGGCTCTGCCATAATTGACCGCCAGATCACAGGGATCATCGCCCGCCATGATCAGCTTGAGTTCCAATCGTCTGATCCGCAGCTTTCTGCGAAAATCATTCAAAAGATCCAAGGCGGTTTTGACTATGGGCAGAAAGTCCGTCCAGGAGCCGCCTGTTTCCCGTTTTCTCTTACCTTTTCCGGAGGGTTTGGCCGAAACGGTTTCCGTTTTCTTCTCTTTTTTCTTTTTCGGTTTGGGTTGCTTTTCTTTTGTCGGCAGCAGCGGAATCCGGACCGGACCGGCAATCAGTTTGACCGTCAGACCATCCGCGTTATACCGGGCTGTTGCGCCCAGAGGCAGGATCGCAAGCAGCACCAAAATGCCCAGCGCGATCAACCAGCCCATTTACTGCGCCTCCTCTAATGTTTCTTCCGGCACCGGTGTGCCAAAATCCACCTTCTCAATCGCAGGAAGCTCCTCCAGAGAGGACAGGCCGAATGTCCGCAGGAAATCCGGCGTGGTACGGTAGAGAATGGGCCGGCCCGGCACATTGAGTCTGCCGGCTTCCTCGATCAGCTTTTTATTCAGCAACGCCGAAATGGAATAGCTGCTGTCCACACCGCGGATCTGCTCCACCATGGCCTTGGTGGCCGGCTGATAATAGGCAACGATGGTCAGCGCCTCCAGCTGCGAGGCGGAAAGCTTGGGCGGTTTTCGGGTTTCCAGCGCTTTGGTAACGTAGTCCGCCATCTCGCCGGATGAAACCATCTGGTAACCGTCCTCCAGCTTCAGCACACGGATTCCCCGACGCTCAAAGGCCAGCATATCCGCCAACTGATCGGTTGCGGAAACAATCTCCGCAGGGTCTGTTTCAAGAGCCATAGCCAGACGGCTCACCTCCACCCGTTCTCCAGCGGCAAAGAGGATCGCCTCAATGGCTCTTTGTAATTGTGAAAACTCCATCAGGACAGCTCCTCCACATTGGCTTTGGTTTGATCCAGAAGGCGAACATCCAGGTTATCTTCCTCCATATCGCCTTCCAGGGCTACGGAACCGCTTTTGCACAGTTCTAGAACAGAGATAAAGGTAGCCACGATCTCCGAACGGCTTCGATTTCCCTTAAACAAATTTTTCAGTCGTTCCACACCGCGCAACAGCAGCAGCCGTAAAACTTCACCTGCCTTGCGGGTGACAGGATACCGCTCCTTGCCCACAATGCCCTGAAAATTCACCGTCGGCGGCGGCAGCTGCCGCTGGCTCCGCTCGGAAATCATATCCAGCGCCCGAAGCAGATCTGCCGGCTCGTGCTGATAGCGGTAGGTTTGATCTTTACGCAGCGGTTCGGGCTGTTTGACAAAAAGGCAGCGACCGATCTCATTGCGGGGTTCCAGAAAACCCACAGCCAAACGAATCTGCTCAACTGCTTCCTTGCGCTGGCGCTCGATCAGACTCTGGCGCAGCAGATCCAACTCGCTTTCCGCTTCCGCCTGTTCGGCAGCAGACAGCAGCATTTTGGTCTTGATCAGCATCAAATGGGAAGCCATGGTAATAAACTCACTGGCGATCTCCATATCCAGCCGCTTCATTTCATCCAGGTATGCCAAATACTGCTCCAAAATGGCAGTAATGGAAACATCCTGAATCTCTATTTTATTTTTGCTCAAAAGAAGGAAAATAACATCCAGCGAACCGTTAAAATCTTCCATTTCTTCGGTGCGTGTCCGGACGATACCCTCCAGTCGATATTGCGGCTGTTCCATAGCGGCTCCCATACTCATAATTTATCCAATATAGTATATCACCCTTTTGCCATGAACGCAAGTTTTTTCTTAATCTTTCCAACAGGATTGCAAAAAGAGATAATTTGTGCTACAATGGCAGAAAATGTCACAGGAGGGTTGTTTATGGCAAATCATCAAAAGAACTATGCGCAGTTGGAGCGGTTTTTAACCCTGCTACTGTATGTCACCCTGGCCGTTTTTGTATGTTACCTGCTGTTTGCCGGACTCGGTGTGATCCCGGTAAAGATCATTACCGCTGTCATTGCCATTTTGGGTGGGGGGTTCTGCCTGTTTGTTCTGTATAATACAAAGGAGCTGTTCCGCTCCCGCAGTCTGTGGCTGACCTGCGCCTTCAGTTCCATAGTGCTGCTAACCATCGTTTCCCTTATTTGCAACTTCCCTTCTCCGAAATAAAGATTTCCCACCGGAGCATATCCGGTGGGAATTTTTTATCGGTAGAAAGAGTTGCCGCCAATGAATTCCCGCACCAAGCTGGTGGGCGGAATCTCATCATCCACATTGGCTTCCAGCACATAATTGAGCACCTTGACGATGCCACGCACATCATCATAGCAGGCATCGGAGGGCTCGATGGCGGTCAGCAGGGGGAAGATATGCTTTTTCAGCACCGCCAGCTCATAGAGGGTAGAGCTATTGAAAATCACATCAGCATTCTCCTGGAAAGGAAAAATCCATTTTTCTTCACCGCGGCGGACACTGTCCCACATATCAATGGTGCGCTGCACACTGGTTCCACGGCTTTCATAATCCCGCACAATGCGCCGTAACAGCCGCAGATAGCTGGTGGGGATTCGGTTATGGTCGTCCAAATTCAGCGGCAACAGGGGGCTGACATAAAGCCGGAACACCAGGTAGCTATCCAGGCCAGCCGGCAACAGCACCGGATTCATGGCGTGCAGGCCCTCGATGATAATGACCGTATCCCGATGCAGTTTCATGGTGTGGCCACGCCATTCCCGCTTTCCGGTTTTGAAATTGAAAGTCGGAATCTCCACCTCCCGGCCATCCAAAAGCTGGGCAAGATGGCTGCTGAACAGTTCCGTATCAATGGTGTTGATATGCTCCAGATCCAGTTTACCGTCCGGACCGGGAGCAATTTTATCCCGATCCAGATAGTAGTCATCCAAGCTCATTAAAATAGGCTTTTTTCCATGTACACGCAACTGCGTCGCCAAACGGTTGGCAGAAGTGGTCTTGCCGGAGGAGCTGGGGCCTGCCAGCATCACTGCCCTGGCGCCCCGGGCGCATACCATATCCGCCACCTGGGAATAGCGCTTTTCGTGCAAGGCTTCGTTGACCCGGATCAGTTCCCGGATGCGGCCAGATTCCGTCAGTTCGTTCAAATCCGCAACCGTACGGCACTCCATCAGCTGACCCCAGCGCTCACCTTCTGCAAACATTTCAAACAAATGAGGACTTTCACAGTAATCCGCCACCAGATCCGGAGCCTGGGGATCCGGGAAGATGAACATGAAGCCGCCGGCCTTTTGCTGGATATCCCATACCCGCAGATAGCCGGTGGAAGGCGCCAGCTCGCCATAATAATAATCACCGAAATCCTCGTGGAAATAGGCATCAAAATAGGGCTCCTGCCGCCAGGAGAGGAGTCTTGCCTTGTCATCCTGCCCCGAGGCCATATAGCGGGCGATGGCATCCCGGGTAGTTAGCCGCTGGCGGATCAAGGGAATATCCATCTGCACAATACGCTGGATTTCCGCTTTCAGCGCCCGAACAGAAAAGTCCGGCGCTTCCTCCACCGCGATAAACACGCCGGGGCCAACGGTGCAATTCATTTTTGCCTTGGCGTGGGGCCACAAGCGGTGCAGCGCCAAAAAAATAATGAACTGGGCGGTGCGGACATACACTTCCCTTCCGGCAGCATCGCAATAGCGCAGCAAATGTACCTGACCGCCGGAGGCTTCCATGGCACGGCGCATAGAAGGGCGATCCGCGCTGCCGTCTTTATCCCGCAGAGGAATATAATTGAGCGTAAACACTTCGCCGGCGATCTTTGCCGCAACAGGGCGGGTGGAAAGATCCGGCGTATCCAAGCCCAGGCCACGAACCAAATCCAGCAGCGAAGTGCCCGGCAAGGCCAGGGTTTCAATTCCATCGATCAACAGTTTCATAGTATACCTCCAGGGAAAACAATTTTGCGTGGGCTATGGATTGTACCACATTTTTCCCGCAATTTCAATGGAAAATGGCAAAAAACAGCATTTTCTACCTTTTGCCCAAAATTTCCAACTGCAGAATTGTATCCAGTGCTACTTCCCTGCCGTCGGCCAACAATAAAACCTGCGCATGGGTATCCACCTTTCGCACAACACCGGTCAGCGCGCACTTGGCGCCACCGAACTTTCTGGCATCCGGTCGGAAATAGACAAGGCTCACAATAACTTCCTGTGGTAATCGGGACTGAATTTGGCACAGCGCATCATTGAGTTCTTCCATGGCGCTTTCCGTCAGTGTTACGGGCTGCTCCGTAAGCCTTCCCGCCTCACCAATGGCTGCGTCATAACCAACAAGGGCCGCAAAGGGCGAAAACTGGGCTGCCCGGTCATAATTGGACATCCGGGCACGCTTGGCGGAAACATGGTGAGGCAAATGGATAATATCGTCATAGCGGCTCATGCTTTGTGTCCTCCGATCTGGGCATTGCGATCCCTCGCCGTGGCACCCTCTTCAAAATTCATGCCCTTAAGAATGGCATTTTTTCCATATTTTCTCCGAATGGACACCACCGCCTTTTGCCTGCGTTGTTCCCGTTCCAGGGCGGCTTCATCCACAGGTTCGGAAAACAAATCCAACTGGCAATAAACCGGCGCGTCCTCCTCCCGCAATATATGCGCCGCCGTCAAATTGATGCGCCGAACCAAAAGCGCAGGATCCACGATTTTCACGAACAGCGCCATGACCGCTTCGGTGATCAGGGTTTCGGAAGCATTGTGCCGGGGCAGATTGGCGGTTCCGTGGGCGTGTCTGGGAATACTGCGGCCATAGTGATCTGCGACAATCTCCCCCTCGTAATGAACACCCGGGCGGTTCAGGCTTTCCCGGTCATAGCCGATAGTCAGCGTAATCTGGTCTGTCACCAATCCCTTTTCCACCAAATCCAGCACCAAATTATCCGTCATTTCCCGGACGATCAGCTTTGCTTTTTCAAATTCGTAGGGACATGACAGCACCTGCCCCATACTGATGCTGGTGGATTGGGGTTTGTAGGCCTTGATATCCGCAATGGTGCAGCTTTCCCAACCCCAGGCATGGTCGATCAGAAGTTCCGCGTTGATGCCGAACAGCTTGTACAGGGCATCCTCATTTTGCAGTGAGCACCGGGCAATATCGCCCATGGTATAAAGGCCCATTTTTTCCAGCTTGGCAGAGTATCCCCTCCCTACCCGCCAAAAATCCGTCAAAGGGCGATGGGACCAAAGCTGCCGACGGTAGGATTTTTCATCCAAAGACGCGATCCGGACACCGTTTGCATCCGCGTCCATTTTCTTTGCCACGATGTCCATGGCCACCTTTGCCAAATACAGATTGGTGCCGATGCCTGCTGTAGCGGTGATGCCGGTGGTTTCAAATACGGCATACATCAGCTTTCGGGCGAATTCCTCCGCCGTCACGCGGTAGGTTCGCAAATATGGCGTGGCATCAATAAAAACCTCATCGACAGAATAAACATGGATATCTTCCGGCGCCACATACTGTAGGTATATCTGATAGATTTTGGTACTGCATTCCATATAATGAGCCATTCTCGGCGGCGCCACGATGTAATCCAATTCCAGAGAAGGATCCTGTTTCAGCTGTTCGGCGTCAAAGGATTTCCCGGAAAATGTATGGCCCGGCGCCTTCTGCCGGCGCAGGGCGTTGACCTGCGCTACCCGCTCCACCACCTCAAACAACCGGGCACGGCCGGGTATCCCAAACGCTTTCAGCGCGGGCGTCACCGCAAGGCAGATGGTTTTCTCTGTCCGGGACAGATCCGCCACCACCAAATTGGTGGTCATGGGATCCAATTCCCGCTCCACGCACTCCTGGGAGGCATAGAAGGACTTCAAATCAATGGCTATATAAGCTTTTTCCTGTGCCATAAAAACCTCCCGAATATTTGTTCGATTATATGATAGCACAGTACGATGCAAAAAGCAAGTGTGGAGTCAAAACCCCCGGCTAAGCCGGGGGCTTGATTAAGCCCTAGAAGGGCATTTTACAGACATTTGCCCCTAAAGGGGCCCCGAAAGGTTTGCCGACTGCATTTCTTTTACGGGCTACCCCTTAAGGGGCTTTCTTTATGCCTTCTGGTTCGCACTACCCGTAAACGGGTCTACATATTCTTTGATGCTCATTTGATCGGCTATTTGATCTTCTTGTAGTTGGTTCTTGATATACTCTTGTATTTGCTTTTTATTCCTGCCTACCGTGTCCACATAATATCCTCTGGCCCAGAAATGTCTGTTGCCATATTTATACTTTAGATTCGCATGTCTGTCGAAGATCATTAGGCTGCTCTTACCTTTTAGATATCCCATTATTTGTGATACACTATACTTGGGCGGTATACTTAGGAGCATATGAACATGGTCGGGGCACATATATGCCTCTATGATTTCCACACCTTTCTGCTGGCATAACTGCCGCAGTATTTTCCCTATATCTGCTTGTATTTCTTTAAAGATTACCATC
>JAZOBI010000093.1:0-9111 GCA_045595885.1 Faecousia sp.
CTACGATGGTGCCGTAGGACGGGGGCTTGCTCCCGTCGCCGAAAAATGGTACATTTTTCGGATTTTCCAAAGGAAAATAAACACATTGTGCCCACGGCACGGCATTTTGTATCACAAAATGCCCGGCGGGAGCAAGCCCCCACCCTACAATATCGCCATAGGGTGTATGTGTAAACAACAATTTATCTTACCAGAAAGAAATGAGGAACGGCTATGATTTCTGCGTTTGAACAGTATTTTTCATCCCTGAAAGAGAAAAAAATTGCTGTGCTGGGCTTGGGAGTCAGCAATCAGCCTTTGGTGCGTTTGCTTCTCTCCTACGGCTGCGATGTGACCGGCTGCGACCGCACTCCCCGGGAAAAAGTGGATGAGGCTGTGCTGGAACTGGAGCGTATGGGCTGCAAATTGAGCTTGGGCGATGCATACCTGGATGGAATCCAGGCAGATCTGGTCTTCCGTACGCCCGGTATGCACCCCGGCAACCCGGCGCTGGAAAGAATGCGTTCCCAGGGTGCTGAAGTGACCTCTGAGATGGAAGTATTCTTCGAGGTTTGCCCCTGCAGCATTTTGGCGGTCACTGGTTCTGACGGCAAAACCACGACCACAACCCTGATTTCCGAAATGCTGAAAGCCGATGGCAAAACCGTCTGGCTGGGCGGAAATATTGGCACTCCCCTGTTACCGCTTGTGCCGCAAATGCGGGATACAGACTTGGCGGTGGTGGAGCTTAGCTCTTTTCAGCTGATGGATATGCGCCGCAGTCCCTGCCGGGCTGTGATTACCAATTTATCTCCCAATCATTTGGATGTCCACAAGGATATGGATGAATATGTGGACGCGAAAAAGAACATTTATCTCCATCAACAGCCCGGTGATCTGCTGATTTTGAATCAGGACAATGTAATTACCGCTGCTTTGGTTGGCCCTTGCCAGACCCGATTCTTCTCCCGGCAGGGAAAGAACTGCCATGTGCGCATGGAAAACGGCGTGATTTTCCGCGGTGGTCAGCAGGTGCTGGAAGCAAGGGATATTTTGCTACCCGGCGTGCATAATATTGAGAATTACATGGCAGCCATTGGGGCGGTGGAGGGATTGGTTTCCGATGAATCCATTCGTACCGTTGCTGAGAATTTCGGCGGTGTGGAGCATCGCATCGAACTGGTTCGTGTAAAAGATGGTGTCCGTTTTTACAATGATTCCATCGCGTCCTCGCCCAGTCGCACCATCGCCGGTCTGCGCAGTTTTCCGGAAAAGGTGATTCTCATTGCCGGCGGTTATGACAAGCATATTCCCTATGATGTGCTGGGTCCGGAGATTTGCCAGTATGTGAAAAAGCTGTTCCTTTGCGGCGCTACCGCGCCTCAAATCCGGGCTGCGGTGGAAAATTGCGGTCAGCAGAAGCCGGAAATAGTGGATTGCAGTAATTTTGAAAATGCTGTCCGTTCCGCCGCGGCGTCTGCGGAAAATGGTGATGTGGTTCTGATGAGTCCGGCATCTGCCTCTTTTGACGAATTCAAAAACTTTATGGTTCGGGGCGAATGCTTCAAAAAAATCGTAAAGGAGCTGTAAGATGGACATTACAAAAGTAACCCGGCCTGCACGGAAGCTGCTGAAGCTGAAGTATTGCGGTGCGGTCATTGTGGCGGCTGGTTCTGCCTCCCGGATGGGCGGTATTGACAAGGTAATGGCGCCTGTTGGCGGGGAACCCATGATTGTCCGCACTGTGCGGCAGTTTCAAAATTGCGATGCTATCCGGGAAATTGTGGTGGTAACCCGTTCGGATCTGATCGTGCCGATTTCTGACCTGTGCCATGACTTTGATAAGGTCAAGGCGGTGGTTGTGGGCGGCAACAGCCGGGATGCCTCTGTTTTCATGGGCCTGAATGCCCTTTCCGAAAAATGCAAGTTGGTTGCTGTCCAGGACGGTGCCCGACCCTTTGCCCATTGGCAGCTGATTGACCGGGTGGTGCGCGCGGCCAATACCTATGGCGCGGCAGCGCCGGCGATTCCCGTGAAGGACACCATCAAGGTGGTACACGGCGGCATTGTAAAGGAAACACCGGAAAGAAGCGGTCTTCGGGCGGTGCAGACACCCCAGGTGTTTGATTTTGACTTGCTGCGCGGCGCGTTGGCGAAAGCGAAAGCCGATGGTGTGGCAATCACCGATGATTGCTCTGCGGTGGAGCATATGGGAATGTCCGTGCGGATCGTGGAAGGTGATGAGCGGAACATCAAAATCACCACACCCATGGATCTGAAGATTGCGGAGCTGATTTTGGAGGAAACAAAATGAGAATCGGACATGGATATGATGTGCATCGGTTCGCGCCGGAGCGGAAGCTGATTCTGGGCGGTGTGGAGATTCCATGGGAATTGGGACTTCTGGGTCACAGCGATGCGGATGTGCTGCTGCACGCGGTAATGGACGCCCTGCTGGGCGCCGCCGCCCTGCGGGATATTGGCTACCATTTTCCGGATACGGATATGCGCTACAAGGGCATTTCCTCTCTGGAGCTGCTAAAAATCGTGGCTGAAAAAATCGCGGCGGCAGGGTTTCGTGTAGGCAATATTGATGTGACCGTAGTCGCCCAGGCGCCCAAATTGAAACCGTATATTCCCCAAATGGTAGAAAATATCGCCGGCAAGCTGAATATTTGCCCCAACCGGGTCAATGTGAAGGCAACCACCGAGGAAGGCCTGGGCTTTACCGGCCAAAAGCAGGGTATGGCCTGCCATGCGGTGTGCCTGCTGGAAGAAGTATGAGCCGGCGGATCAGGATTGCGCTGCTGGCGGTCTATGGCTTAGTGATGCTTTGGCTGCTGTTTGGACAGCGGATGGGACAGGATGGATCGGGTGATTTGCAGCTGCAGCCCTTGCGTACGGTGAAACAGTTTTTGTGGGTACTGTTCCATAGCAATCAGCTTGGGCTGCGGACCCATGCCTGGTTGAATTTGGCTGGTAATGTGGCGATGTTTGTGCCTCTGGGTTTTCTGATTCCCTGGATCTGGCTGTTTTGGCGAAAGTTTTGGCGGCATTTTCTGCTGATGACGGCCATCATTGTGGCGGTGGAGGTGCTGCAGCTTGCCACCGGCCTTGGCACCTGCGATGTGGATGATCTGCTGCTGAATCTGGTGGGCACTGAGATCGGCTATTTCTTGTGGAAAATTGTGAAAAAATGAACCGTCGGTTTTGATACCGACGGTTTGCTTTTATAGGATTACTTTCGTTGCACATATGTGCACTTCGGGAAAGCTCATTTGAATGACTTGGGCTTATCGGATAATCCGATTACATAGTCGGCGGATAAATTATAAAACCGACAAAGTGTTACAAGGTCATCGATTTTCAGTTCAGCACGGCCAGCTTCGATATGATTGTAACCCTGCTGGGATTTGTTCAGTATTTTACCAACATCGGCTTGCGTAAGATCGCGGTCTTCGCGAATATTCCGCAGCCTAGTCCGATAATCTGTCACAAGCCATCCGTCCTTTCCACTTTTTAGTATACTACCATACTCTAAGTTTGAGTATTGACAAATACTCAAAGGTTGAGTATAATGCAACGAGGAGGTACGAAAATATGTCAAAGCGAACAGCAAATGTGATACTTTCTGTTTTGACACTGATACTTGGTGGCCTTATCTATCTCTTGCTCAGAGAAACATCTATTATTGCGGTTGCTCTTATGCATTTTCCAGGAATCCAGCCGCTGCAATCCTGTGTATCCTCGTTCCGTTTTTACTTTTTGGAGTATTATTTTGTTGACTACCTATGGGGGCTTTCGCTGTGCTCCGGGTTGGTGTCGATCCATACTCCTCGAAAAAAAGGATTGATTATATGTGCTGCTGCAACACTTGTATGTGGGTGCCTTTGGGAAGTATTGCAATATGTTGGTGTTGTTACTGGGACCGGGGACTGGATGGATGTTATCATGTACCTTCTTGCTGCTGTAACGAGCTTAATATTCAATTATAAGGAGAGAAACGAATGAAAAAGATTAGCATGTTGTTAACCATTTTATTGTTGGTGTCATTCGCACTGTTTGCGATTGGAAGCGGAGAGGGTTCTTCCGGCAAGGATGACCAGGGAAACGCCAGTGCGGAGGCTACCGAAAACAATGCCAATCTTGGTGAGTATTCCGTGATGATCGACAGCTGCCGTCTGGCTGAAGATTTCGAAGGAAATCCTGTTGTGATTGTTAAGTACATCTTCGAAAATGTATCCAATGACACTGCTACCGCTTTTTATGTGGCAATCCAGGATGCTGTTTACCAGGATGGCGTTGGCCTAAATGAAGCATATTTTCTAGCCGATGGTGTAGAATATAACTCCGACAACGCTACAAAGGAAATCAAAAAAGGTGTATCCATTGAGGTGGAAGTGGCTTATGTACTGAATGACACCACCACTGATATTGAGGTGGAGGTCAAGGAATTCATTAGCTTTAATGATGATGTTGTAACAAAGACTTTCAAAATTGCACAATAATAGAGAACAATATAAACCTCCCGGGCATAGATTAGCCCGGGAGGTTTTGTCGTATGAAGATGTATTGTATCACTTTTCGCTCCATTACGCCGGCCCAGCGCAGTCATCGCTTGCTGCGATCCAAGGGACTGGAATGTTTGCTCCAGAGAACGCCCCGATGGATGGAGGAACGGGGCTGCGGCTATTGTCTGCGGTTGCGGGAGGAGGATGCGCGCCGGGCGGCAGCGCTGCTCAGAGAAGGAAATTTGGCCTTCAGCAAGATCTATGCAGAGGAAAACGGCGTGGTAACAGAGGCGCGCGTATGATATACCTGGATCATGGTGCCACGTCTTTTCACAAGCCACCGTCAGTGGCATCGGCCATGCTGCGGGCCATGGAGCGCTGCGCCAATCCGGGTCGTGGCGGCTATGGCCCATCCATGGCAGCGGCGGAGCAGGTGCTTTCCTGCCGGGAACTGGCCGGAAAGATGTTCCGTTGTCAGCCGGATCGGGTCGTGTTCACTTCCAACTGTACCCATGGCCTGAATATTGCCATTCGAACCTTGGTGAAGCCCGGAGATCGTGTGACGATTTCCGGGTTTGAACACAATGCCGTCACCCGCCCGTTGCACGCGCTGGGCGCGAAGGTGGATGTGGCCGGAAGACGGCTGTTTGATTGGAATGACACATTGGAAAGTTGGGAAAGATCATTGAAAAAGGAACCAAAAGCGGCGATATTCACCCATGTATCCAATGTCTTTGGGTATATTATGCCGGTGGATGAAATGGCATTTCTATGCCGAAAATACAATGTGCCGTTTGTTGTGGATGCGGCCCAGTCTGCCGGGATGTTGCCGATCGACCTGGAAAAATGGGGCGCGGCCTTTGTTGCCATGCCGGGGCATAAAGGCCTTTTGGGACCCCAGGGAACCGGGATGCTGCTTTGCGGTATGGATCCGGAGCCGCTGCTGTGCGGCGGCACGGGCAGCAACTCCCGGGAGCCGGATATGCCCGATTTTTTGCCGGACCGGGCGGAAGCCGGCACGCTGAATGTGCCGGGGATCGCGGGATTATGGGCGGGGATGCGTTATGTAAACCGAGAAGGTGTGGATCGTATTTTTGCCCGCCAACAGCGCCAAGCGGACCTGTGCGCCAGGAAATTGGGGGGAATGGGATACACCGTCTTCTCCGGAGAACACCGGGGCGGGACGCTGTCCTTTTTGCCAAAAGAGGACTGTGAAACCACAGCATCGTTTCTGGCGGCCAGCGGTATTGCGGTGCGAGCCGGACTTCACTGCGCGCCATTGGCTCATGAGAGCGCTGGAACCCTTTCTACGGGAACTGTGCGAATATCTTTTGGCCATGACGCGTCATCCAGGCAAACCCATGCTTTTTTGCGGGTAATATCTCAAATGGTCTAAAAATTTTCTCTTTTACTCTTGCTATCGAAAGGAAAATCCGCTATAATAGTACAGATAATAGGGTGGCTATAAACTTTTTTTAGCCAAAGTATTTTTCACCTGGGTAAAAGGGGCGTGACACGGCATTATGGCGGTTATACAGGAAGCGTGGAACAATTTGGTGTTACAGATTTCCAGTATGGAAATTACGGACTTTATTGATATTTTTGTGGTGGCATTCTTGTTGTATTTGGTGCTGCCCCTGCTCCGTTCTGCCGGCTCCCTCCGGATTGCCCGGGCGATTTTGGCCCTGGTCCTGATCTTCTGGATCACCGGTATTTTGAAGATGTACACCATTAATTTCGTAATCCAGCAGGTCATGACGGTCGGATTGATTGCCATCGTAGTGCTGTTTCAGCCAGAGATCCGACGGATTCTGGATCATCTGGGTAGTGTCAGCATCAGCAAAATGTTGAAGGCAGACCGGGCCGCCCTGGAGATGGAAACTGTCATCAACCAGACCATCATGGCCTGTGAACGCATGAGCAAGGAACGCGTGGGCGCCCTGATTGTGTTTGTGCGGGATAATCCGTTGGAAGACTATGTAAAAACCGGCACTACGGTGGACGGTCAGCTGTCTGAGCAGCTGCTGCGCAATATTTTCTTCCCCAAAGCAGCGCTCCATGATGGCGCCGTGATCGTCCGGGAAGGTCGTGTAACCGCTGCCGGTTGCGTACTGCCGCTGACAGAAAAACGGCTGAGCGCGGATCTGGGAACCCGTCACAGAGCGGGCGTGGGAATCAGCGAGGTGTCCGATAGTGTTGTGGTAATTGTGTCCGAGGAATCCGGCAGTATTTCTGTGGCGGTTGGCGGTGTTCTGAAAAGAAACCTGGCGCCCCAGACTGTGGAGCGGCTGCTTCGCAACGAACTGATGCCCAAGGAAGAAGAAAAAGAGGATAATGTTGTGTTAAAACTGAAGCAGATGCTGTTTAGGAGCGGAAAGGATGGGAAGCAATGAGCAAACAAATCGGTAGGGCATTGCTTTCTTTGGCCATTGCGTTTGGCTTGTGGCTCTATGTCATTTCCGTGGTGAACCCTGAATCGGTTCAAACCTATTACAATGTGCCTGTCATTTTTGACGGCAGCAGTACCCTGGAAAGCCGGGGCCTGATGCTGATCTCGGATTCGGATGTGCGGCTGGATCTGGAATTGTCCGGAACCCGAACGGATCTGAATCAGCTCAGCAGAGATAATATTACCATTTTGGCGGATCTTTCCGGTATTACTACCGCCGGTGAGCATACTGTTCGTTACAACATATCTTACCCCGGTTCTATTGCCTCCGGTATCACGCCGCTGAATTTGGACTCACAGCAGGTCACCGTGTTGGTAGCCGAGTGGGCACAAAAGAGTGTGCCGGTAGAAGTGGAGTTTGCCGGTTCGTTGCCGGAAGATTACACGGCGGACCGCCAGAATGTTGTGCTGGATCACAATAAGGTTACTATTTCCGGCCCCAAGGATGTAATCGACCGGATCGCGTCGGCCTCCGTTTCTGTAGACTTGAACGATCGCACCCAGGATTTTTCCCAGGTCAGCCAAGTGGCGTTCCTGGACGAAAATAAGAATCCGGTTACAGAGCTTTCCCATGTGACCACCAACACCAGCCATGTCACAGCCACCCTGAAGGTCAGTATGCTGAAGACTTTGGATATCGTGGTGGAAGTCGTTCCCGGCGGCGGTATGGAGGCGGAAGATATCAGCTATACTGTCGATTTGGAGCAGTTGGTGGTATCCGGTTCTGAATCGGTGCTCAGTAAGATGGATCAGATTACCCTTACCATTGACCTGAACAAGCTGGAAACCAGCCAGACAATGAAATTTGATATTGAACTGCCCGACGGTGTGACCAATGTTACCGGTATTCCCCAGGTCAATGTGGATGTGATCATTCCGGAAACCACCACCAAGACTTTCTTCGTGTATGAAAGCCAGTATGTGAGTATCAATGTTCCGGAGAATATGGAGATCACCTTTATTACCAAGCAGTTTGATATCCAGATCCGTGGCAGAGAAGACCTGCTGGGAAAACTGACAAGCAGCCATATTCGGGTGATCATCGACTTCTCCAACGCGACAGAGGGCAAATCGGAATACAGGGTCACCTTTGAAATTGTGGATATGGATGAGGTTGGCGTTATTTCCGAACGCACCGTGTGGGCAGAAGTAACCATCGTGGACCCCAACCAGGCAAATGAACCGGAGGTCTAAATGGAGCAGATCGCAAAAGTGCAAAAGGTGTTTTCGGACGGAACGGCGGAAGTGATTCGACTTCCGGAGGAATCCTGCTCCGGCAACTGTACATTGTGCAGCGGCTGTCAGGAACAGAAGCCTGTTTTGGCGAAAAACTCCATTGGCGCCCAGCCCGGCGAGCGAGTTACCCTGGAGCCGGATGCCAGGACGGCGAGAAAAACCGCCGCTATGCTTTACACCATTCCGCCGATTCTGCTTCTGACGGGATATCTGCTGGGTGAGCATCTGTGGAGCAAAGGCGCTTTGGTTGGCCTTGCCTGCGGCGTGGTGGGAATGTGGATCGTTCTGCTGCTTGATCGAAAAATGTCCCGCAAGAATCCAATTACTTATGTGATTTCAGGAAAAATGACAGAAAAAGGGGATAATATCATTGATTAGAAGTATGACCGGCTATGGCCGCGCAGTGGAGACCGTAAACGGCAGGGAATTTACGGTGGAGCTTCGCTCTGTCAATAACCGCTATTTGGATTGCAGTGTAAAGCTGCCAAGAGCCCTGTCCTTTGCGGAGGAAACCGTCAAACAGGCGGTGAAGAATACCATTTCCCGGGGTAAGGTGGATGTGTTTATCAGCATCCGCAGTGAGTGTGGCGATGGGGTTCAGGTAACCCTGAACGAATCGGTTTTGAAGGAATATTTGGCAGCGATGCACCGTATGGTGGACGAGTTCGGCATCCGGGACGATATTCAGGTCTCCACCGTTTCCCGTTTGCCGGAGGTGTTCCAGCTGGAAAAACCCCAGGTAGATGAGGACGAGCTGCTCAGCGATCTTCTGGCAGTGGTGCAGGCAGCGCTGGAAAGCTATGATACTATGCGTGCCACAGAGGGTAGCGCTTTGGAGCAGGATCTTCGCAGCCGGGGACAGACGATTTTGCAGTATGTCAGCTTGGTTGAGCAGGGAAATGCCCAAACAGTCATCGACTATCGTACCCGCCTGGA
>JAZOBI010000094.1:0-32268 GCA_045595885.1 Faecousia sp.
TCCTTGACCTCTGCCAGTCTGTCAAAAACGAGTTTTTTGACAGACTGAGCAGGGTGCTTACGCACCCTGCTAAATCGTATATTTTACCAAACCTGCTTTACAGAGAAGGTATTGCTCAGCACATACAGCCAGCCTTCAATGATCGTCGCCCGGACAAGATCCAACTGACCGCTGTAAGAAGCGGCGGCGACACGGCAAAGTTCATAACCGTCAAAATGGAGCAGGATATACTCCTCTTCCCCTTCCCAGCCTCGCACAGCCAGGCCAACCAGATCGTTTTCCCGGTCAATATAATAGCTCTTATACTCCTCAGAGAAATCGGCATCCAACTCGTAGGCGCAAACAGAAACCACACTGCCTGCCACTTCCTCATACACTTCGATCTTCAGCTGACGTCTTTCCCCGTAACCGATACCCAGCAGGAATCCGTCACCCAGCTGAATGAGACTGGTGGAATAGCCGTCAATGGTGCCGGTGTCGGTGTAGGTGATGTTGTCCAAATCGGACAAATCGAAGAAGTACACCGGATCCGTCATGGTAATCACCTCTGCCGTGCAGACATAGGCATTATCCCCGTCAAAGCGGACGGATTGGGCATCCTCTCCATCCGGCGCGAAGGCGATGACAGAAGCGGCTATTTCCCAATTTTCCAGGTCAACGCAGTAAAGGTTGACATTTCGCAGCACTTCCAGAATTGTCACACCGGTGGTGTACTGATCTCCAAATTCCTTATAGGTTCTGGAGGTGGTGGATGTCACAACACGGAGGATTCCGTTATGCTGATCCATGGAGTATTGATCTTTCACAACGCCGTCCAGCGTTACGGAACCCACGATTTCCATTTTCTCACCTGCATAGCGAATACCGGTGATCTGGGTCTGGATAATTTGGTCATAGCAGCCGGTTTCGTCCTTATCGGTCGCATGGTTAAAGGATCGGGTAACATAAATGGTATCCCGGGAAACATACATTTCCTCGGAATAGCTCAGCACCGCCGCCATGTCCTGAATCTCCAGGGTTGTGGTATCCATGGCGCAGATCACAGTGTAATAGAGGTTACTCAATTCATCGGGGTATGCAATCTGATCCGGCTCCACACAGGTCACGGTTTCCCCTTCGCCCACCTGGGGAATAAATGTGGCGGGATCATCAAAATCTACCTTGTTTTCATCAATGCGGTAGCGGCTCATCACCAGCAGCTGACCATCCACCATGCGGCTGGAATGGTAGGAGCCGGAAATATAGACCCGATTGATTTCCTGAATGTCCGCGGGATCGGAAACATCCAGATTGATCACTTCCGTGCAAACGCCGGTAGAAACATGGTAAGACTTGGCGATCAAGGTAATGGTGAGACAATCCTGGGAAAGATACATTTCCAGTACATCAAAGGAGCGGAAATTGTTATCTTTCTCATCGTCGGAATACAGTTTTCTCTGCACGGCGAAACTGCCAACCAGGGAAGATTCCTCTTTGGCAATGGAGTAAACCAGCAGCTGATAATCCCGCAGATAGAAAATGTAGTCGGTGCTGCGCTTGAAAATATCGGATTCAATGACACCTTCCACCTGATTGTCGGTAACTTCCACATACTCTCCCGATTCACCGTTGACTCCTGGCGCATAGTCCACACCGGCCATTGTGGCAATTATGGAATCCTGCGCAACAAAATCTTCCCCTCTACCGGGAGCAAATTTCACGGTGGAATTCATAAGGGTTTCAAAACGGTTGGTTTCCGTAGGCGCTACATAGGTCGCCAGATTGATCTTCTGGATCAGATCGTAATAGGAATCGTTCCTGTATTTTTCCACGCTGGGCGGCGTGGTGTCGTAGGGAATAAACAGTACCAGCGCCAGCACCGCGATCACCAGGCAGAAGCTGGTTACGGCAACGAACGCCTTTCTGCGGCTCTTCTTGATTTTGGTCATATGTGCTTCCACGATTTTTTTACGCTGCTCAAATGTCTTCATGGGAAATGCCCTCCTTTATGAGCAATTCTTTGAGGGTTGCCCTGGCCCGGGCCAGGAGATTATAGATCTGTTTGGTGTTATTTCCGGTAATACGGGTGATCTGCGCCACATCAAACCCATCAAAATAGTGGAGCTGCAACACCTGGCGGTACTGCCGGGGCAGCCTCTGCAGGCAGCGATAGATCCCTTCGTTTCGCTGCTCCAGCAGGAAACCCAGTTCCGGGTCGCCGCTGCCAAGTACATTTTCCACATCCGCCAGCGCCACCTCATGGTGACGACGGCGCAGATAGTCCATGGCCTTGTTATGCACGATCTTATACAGGTAAGCCCGCATATGTACCTCATCACGGAAGGATTTTTTCCTGGTCAGTAAAATTGCGATGCTTTCCGCCGCCACATCCTCCGCAACGGCGGCGTTTTGCACCAAAGAATAGGCATAACGCACCAATGCATCGGAATAGGTAACCAGAATTTGATCCAGAACAGTGGAATCCCAGCTCAGAAAACGGCGGTAGCTACTTGCACCGATTTCAGCCATTGCAATCACCTCTTCACCCATATAACGAAAAACCAAGGGGTTTTACTCAGTAAATTTACAAAAAATATATTTCATTTCCCGTATTTTCCAGTATAATAGAAAAATAACAAAACCGCAAGGAGTTCCTTATGTACAAAACACTTTCCCAGCATTATCGGGAGAAGTTCGGCTGCAAGGTGTACAAACTGGCCATCGACGGCGGCTTCACCTGTCCCAACCGGGACGGAACCGTTGGCACAGGTGGGTGCATCTTTTGTTCCGGCGCCGGCAGCGGCGATTTTGCCGCCCATGGCGAAAACATCACCCAGCAGCTGGAAAAGGCCAAGGAAAAAGTTGCCTTCAAAAACAAGGGCGGTAAATACGTCACCTATTTTCAATCCTTTACCAATACTTACGGCCCCATAGAAAAGCTGGAGCGCATTTTCCGGCAGGCCATGGCGCCGGAGGAAATTGTAGGGCTGTCCATCGGCACCCGACCGGATTGTCTGCCCCAGAAAACGGTTGATCTGCTGGCTGAGCTAAACAAGATCAAGCCAATTTCCGTGGAATTGGGTCTGCAGACCGTTCACCCACAAACCGTTGTCTACATTCGCCGGGGCTATGAAACGGATGTCTATTTCGATGCGGTTCGCCGGCTGAAAGCGGCAGGATTGGAAGTGGTGACCCACATCATTCTTGGTCTGCCCGGTGAAACAAAAGAAATGATGCTGCAAACCACCCGAGCCGTGATAGATGCCGGCAGCGACGGAATCAAATTCCAACTGCTGCACGTTCTGCGGGGCACGGATCTGGCGAAGGATTTTGCAGCCGGAAAATTCCAATGTCTGACACTTCCGGAATATGCCCATATTTTGAAAGCCTGCCTTGCCCTTGTACCACAGCAGGTAGTGGTTCATCGCATTACCGGCGATGGGGCCAAAAAGGATCTGATTGCGCCGCTGTGGTCAGCGGACAAAAAGAAGGTACTTTCTTTTTTGCAGGAATTTCTTGCCAACTAAGCCATTATTGCGTATAATTACAAAAAATAAGAAATGAGGTATCCTATGTTTTCCGATATTTCCCGCTGCATTTACCGAAACAACCAGCTTGGCGAAGTAATCTGCCAGCTTCGTTTTCCCGAGATTTTGACCATAGAGGCCAATGTGCCTGCCCAATTCCAGGAAGCCATCCGGGCGGATTTTCCCCGTTACTCTGTCCGCAAAGAAGCTCCCGCGCCCAAGCTGACCGGTATGCCTGGCAATCTTTCCCTGCAGCAACAGCCCCAGAGCAACAATTATCAGTTTGTTTCTGCAGACGGCGTTTGGCGGGTCAATCTGACCAGCAAATTCATTTCCCTGGCCTGCAGCCGCTATACCTGCTGGGAAGATTTTGCCGCTACGCTGGATAAGCCCCTGGCCGCTTTTATCCAAACCTATCGCCCCGCCTATTTTGAACGGGTCGGTCTGCGGTATCTGAACTTCATCTCCCGCAAGGCTCTGGGACTGGATGGCACCCCTTTCCGGGATTTGATTGAAAGCAAATATTTGGGCATCCTAGCGGATGAACAAATTCCCGAAACTTCCGCCAGCCGCTGCAGTGTGGACGCGGAATTTGCCATTCGTGGCGGTTGTCGGGCAAAAATCCATGCCGGTCCCGGCCTGATCAAGCGCAACGGCCAGCAGGATGCCGAGGTGAAATTCATTTTCGACCAGGATCTGTATATGGCAGGCAATATCCCTGTCAACCATTCTGCCGGCGCCCTGCAAACCCTTCACGCCCAGGCATATTCCATTTTCCGCAACGCCATTACGGATACATTGCACGATGCCATGGATCCCCGGGATGCTTAACCAGGAGATACTATGTATTTTGACATTACCTATGTAATTTTGGTGCTGCCTTGCGTGCTGATCGCCATGTGGGCCAGCCACAATGTTAACACCACCTTTGCACGTCATGCAACGCAACTTTCCATGCGTCGTATCACCGGCGCCCAAGCTGCCCAGCGTGTTCTTTCCGCCAATGGCGTTTCTGGCGTGGGGATCGAACGGGTCAACGGAAGTCTTACGGATCATTTTGATCCAAAAGCAAATGTGATCCGCCTTTCCCAGGATGTCTATGACGCCACCTCCACCGCCGCCATCGGCGTGGCTTGCCACGAAGCCGGTCACGCGGTGCAGTATGCCCGCAATTACGGTCCCATCAAATTACGGGCCGCCATCATTCCTGTGACCAACATTGGCAGCAAGCTGGCTATGCCACTGATATTGCTGGGCGTGATTTTAGGCGCGTTCAGTTACTATTCTTACACTCTGGTCTACGCAGGGATCGCCTGCTTCGGTCTGTCACTGGTGTTCCAGCTGATTACTCTGCCTGTGGAATTTAATGCCAGCAACCGGGCCATCCGCGCCATCGAGGAGGGAAACATCCTCACAGACGAAGAGTGCCGTGGCGCAAAACAAGTGCTGCGTGCCGCCGCGCTGACCTATGTAGCCGCGACCGCTGTGTCGCTGATGCAGATGCTGCGGCTGGTGCTGCTGTTTGGCGGCAGAGGCCGGCGCAGAGATTGAGTTCATGATCGGAGTCGGCGTCCTTGCCGGCTCCGTTTCCATTATTTGTGCCTTGAAAGTTTCCTTTTCTACTGATAGAATTGCCACCTGTACAGCACTTATCTGTACATTCCCCCAACAGAAAGGAAACATAGTATGAAAAAGATTTTTACACTTCTAACCGCTTTTGCAGTTCTCTTGAGTCTGACTGCCTGCGGAAGCAAGAAAGCGCAGACCCAGACCACTGCCGCTACCCAACCCTCTTCCACCGAGAGCACCTCCACCACAGCTGCCACCCAGCCCTCTACCACCGAGAGCACTTCCCCTACCGAAACTGAGCCGGAGGAAACCTTTGAGGAAATTGTGCTTGTGGACGATGAAAAAATCACCCTCAAAATCACCGACGTGACACAGGATCCAATTTGGGGCTATACCTGGAATGTGTTTGTGGAGAATAAGACTGAACAGGAGCTGATGTTTACCGTGCAAAATGTATCTGTCAACGGCTTCATGTGCGATCCCTTCTGGGCCACTGCTGTGGACGCAGGCAAAAAGAGCAACAGTACTGTCTCCTGGCTGGACAGCACCCTGGAGGAAAACGGCATCGAAAAGGTGGAGGAAATTACCTTTACGCTGCGCGTCTATGACAGCAACGATTGGCTGGCAGAGGATGTGGTGAATGAAACCTTTACCGTAAATTTCTAATTATTTCTGCCCCGGAGTTGACTTCCGGGGCAGTTTCTATTATAATTCTTTGGTTATTATAGAAAAAGAGGAACATTTATGGAACAATTACGGACTTTATACTGTCAAATGGGCATCTCACCCGCTGTCTATGCCTATGGTGAGGGCGTGCTTGCCAAAATATCCGGGCGTTTCGCCGCCATCGACAAAATCGCGGAATATAACCAGGCCAAGGTCTTGGCCGCATTTCAGAAAAACCGGGTGTCTGCCACCTGCTTTGCTGCCTCCTCCGGTTACGGCTACAATGACGAAGGCCGGGATAAGCTGGAGCAAGTCTACGCCGACGTATTCCACACGGAAGCACCCTTGTGCGCCCCCACATCACCTGCGGTACCCACGCCCTGACTATTGCGCTCAGCGCCAATCTGTTGCCCGGCGACGAGCTGCTATCCCCCTGCGGAGCGCCCTATGATACGCTGCAGGAGGTCATCGGCATCCGTCCTTCCCCCTGCTCTTTGGCAGAGTACGGCGTTTCTTATCGCCAAGTAGATTTGTTGGAGGATGGCACCTTTGACTATGTGGGCATCCGCAACGCAATCAACGAAAAAACCAAGCTGATCACCATTCAGCGCTCCAAGGGCTACGCCACCCGCCCCACCTTCTCCGTGACACAAATCGGTGAGCTGATTGCCTTCTGTAAGGCCATCAAGCCGGATGTGACGGTGATGGTAGATAACTGCTACGGCGAATTTGTGGAAACTATCGAGCCTTCCGATGTGGGTGCGGATATGATCGTTGGCAGTCTTATCAAAAACCCCGGTGGCGGTCTGGCTTCTTCCGGCGGCTATATTGCCGGCACCCAAACCTGTATTGACCGCTGTGCCTATCGGCTGTCCGCGCCCGGTCTGGGTCAGGAAGTCGGTGCCAATTTTGGTCTGATGACCCAGATGTACCAGGGCTTTTTCCTCTCCCCCACCGTTACCGCCAGCGCGCTGAAGGGCGCTATCTTCGCCGCCAATCTCTATGAGCCCCTGGGCTACCTCTGCGTTCCCACCGCCACCGAGAGCCGCCATGACATTATCCAGGCGGTGCAGCTGGGCAGCGAAAAGGCCATGATCGCCTTCTGTAAGGGCATCCAGGCCGCGGCGCCGGTGGATTCCTACGCCGACCCCATCCCTGGCGATATGCCCGGCTATGACAGCCAGGTCATTATGGCAGCCGGCGCTTTTGTGCAGGGCAGCACCATGGAGCTTTCCGCCGACGGCCCGATCCGGGAGCCCTACGCCGTGTATTTCCAGGGTGGTCTTACCTGGCAGCACGCCAAAATCGGAATGCTCATGAGCTTGCAGAAAATGGTGGACGCAGGCTTGGAGACACTATAAAACAATCTCCCGAAGTGACTCACTTCGGGAGATTTCCATTCTCAATCAAGTCAATTTTTTCCTGCCGGGTCAGCTGTTTGATGGCAAATTCCCGCTTTAGGGCGGCAGAGTGACTTTCACATTCCGCCCAATACACCGCCTCCACCGGGAGGCGGCCACGGGTGTATTTGGCGCCCTTTCCGCTGTTGTGAACCTCCACCCGGCGAGGGACATCATCGGTCATTCCGGTGTAGAGTGTGCCGTCAGCGCAGCGCAGGATGTAGACGAACCACTTTTTATCGGACACGTTTTTTAAGCCTCCTGGACAGCAGAATATCCAACATCACAAAGGTCACATTACCCAGCGCCAGCGTTACCAAAGTCATGACCAGCCCCATCTCGGCATATTCCTCTGCCACTTCTGCCATGCCAAACATATAAATCAGCAGCCCATACATGGCAAGGATCACCACATTAAAATACAGAATTTTCCACACCCATTTAGCGGGCAATTTATCCATTTTAGGCTTAATGATCGGATAATATCCCAAAAAAGCGAATACGGCAGCCGCTTCTTTGTCCGGTCCCATCATAACGCTCAGCAGCGCAACGGCGCCAAACCACGCCCATGCGATACGGTTGCCGCAAAAAGTCAGCACCAGTTTGACCATCAGGCAGCACAGCATAGGACAAACAAAGGTTGCCAGGGGAATCATGCCGCCCAGGCACATGATCACAACCGCCAATGCTGCCAGTACGCCACCCAAGGCAATTTCTTTCGCCGCGTTTCGACGCATAACTTCACCCACTTTCCGGAATTGATTATACTAGACTATTCATAAAATAGCAAATGATTTTTCGTTGACACATTTCCCATCCTGGGTTATAGTAAGGAAAAAAGGAGGTTTTCTATATGGAAATTACTGTTGGAATGAAAGGCGAAGCCTTTACAGAAGTGGAACGGGAAGATACCGCCGCGGAGGTAGGCTCCGGCAGCCTGCTGGTGTATGCCACCCCCTGCATGGTAGCGCTGATGGAAGGCGCGGCCTGTGAATCCATCGCCGAAGCGATCCCCGATGGACATACCACTGTAGGCATCGAGCTGAATATTCAGCATCTTGCCGCCACACCGGTTGGTCACGAAGTCCGGGCAGAAGCCACTGTGACCGCTGTGGAGGGTAAGATCATCACCTTTGAACTGAACGCCTTTGATGAAGCCGGCCAGATCGGCAAAGGCACCCATAAGCGCTGCATCGTAAACAGTCAGAAATTCCTGGATAAAACTTACGCGAAGCTATAATCGTACCCCGGCAGGTTCTCTGCCGGGGTTCCATTTCTTAAATAACAAACTGTCGCAGCACGTCAGAGAACCTCTGCCGCATCGACAGGATATCCTCCTCGGCATAATAAAAGTGGGTAGAACGAGTCAGCACTAGCACCTGAACCTTTCCGCTTTTCTCCAAAATTGTTTTGGATCGGTTGCTTACCATCTCATCCGGATCTGATTGATACGCAACGGCAGGGACTTCCAATTCCGGCAGCAGTTTCGCTATGCGGTGCATTTCCTTCACCAGTTCAGTCAGGCGCGGCAACCATGGGATGTATCGCCAAAGTCTTTTTGTGGGGGTAATGCCGCACACCTGCAGCATGGCAGCATCCTGCGATTTCGCAAGGTCCAAACGACCAAAGGCATAGCGCAAAATTTTCGCCACGCCAAATAATCTCACTCGCACACGAAGGGGCACAGCAATCAAAAACAGATACGGTATCTTCTCCGGATGCTCCAGAGCCAGCTGAATGGAAAACAGGGTGCCCATGGAATGGGCCACCATAATAACCCGCTCATGACTTTTGGATATTTCATCGAACTCACGCCAAACCTGGGCTTTCCATTTTTTCATGGATGTTTGGGAAAAATCCTCCACAGTCTTACAATGACCGTCCAGCCGAATATTATAAACCGAGCAGGAATCCGGAATCAGGTCCTGCAGCGGCAATAAGCCCCGGAAATGATTGGGCGTACCACAGATGCCATGGATCATAAGCACAGCAGTGCGCGCCCCAGGCGCAAGACGACGGTAGGCCTCATGATTCATGCAAACACTCCTTTACTCCTTGGCGCAGATGGCGAAATAAATGGATTGTGTAATCCCATCGCCGGAAATCACGATCTCATAGGTGCCGGGCGTGGTTCTGCCGCCAACCTTCCAGGTCCAGGTAACATAGCCATCGACATCAGCCACGGCGGGCTCCAGACCGGAGGCGGTTGCCGGACCGGATTTGTAATAGACGGTAATGGTGTATTCCACGCCGGGACGACCCTTAATGGTCACCGTTGCCTTTTCGCCTTGGTTTACCGTTTCCGCAAAGGATACAATGATAAAACCATCTTCCACGGGCAAAGAATCCAGCGATTCCGTTTCCGTTTCTCCGCACATTTGACAGATCCGTTCCTTGATACCTTCAGAGGCGGTGGTCGGCTCCTGCGTTACCTGCCACTGTCCCCAACTATGGCCCAGCGGATCGGAAACCGTTTCCACATAGCTTTCTCCGCAGGAACAGTAATAATGTACGTAACCGCCATCGGTACAAGTGGCCGCAACGGTTTCGGTAGAGTAAGAATGGGTGTGCGCGCTTTGTACAGTATCCGTGGCGCCACACCGGGTACAGGAACGGGTCTGACCGGATTCCGTGTACTGCCAGTCACTCCAACTGTGACCCAGCGGCTCTGTGACTCCATCGGTATATTCTTCACCGCAAAGACAGCGAAACACGGTATAGCCTTCTTCTGTGCATTCGGGCTCCACCACAGTAGGCTGGAAATTATGGCTATGGCTCTGACCCAAAGGCTCTATGACCAAATAGTCCTCCGCATCGCAGACACCGCAAACACGTTTCTGCATTCCTTCTTCCGTTTCCGTCGGTGCGGTTACGGTTTCCCATTGACTCCAGCTATGACCCAACGCATCCGTGGGAGAATCTACAAAACTATGGCCGCAATTGCAGGTGTGCACCATGTAGCCACCCTCTGTGCAAGTGGGCCAAATAATCTGGCCCATATAGCTGTGAATATGCTCACCTTCGGTCCCATCGGTAGCATCTGAAGAAGAACTGTCGGAGTCAGAGGATTCTGTGGGTAGTGTGTCGGAAGAATAATCCACACAGCCAAGCAGGCAGGCAAGTACCATCAAAATCAGCAATAACAAGCAAATTCGTTTCAGCTTCCCCATCTCCTTTCCATATAACATCATACTGCATGAGTCGCCAAGTGTCAAGTAATGGGAAAACCAGGCTGATAACAGCCTGGTTTCATCTTTAAATTTCCTGTCTGCCTTCCAGCGCTCTGGACAACGTTACTTCGTCGGCATACTCCAGTTGGCTGCCCACCGGCACACCATAGGCCAGGCGAGTCACCTTCACTTCCATAGGCCGCAGAAGCCGGGAGATGTACATAGCCGTGGCTTCACCTTCGGTATCGGGATTTGTGGCCATGATGATTTCCCGAATCTGGCCGCTGCCAACTCGCATCAGCAGTTCCCGGATCTTCAGATCCTCCTGGGTAACATGATTCAGCGGAGAAATCACACCATGCAGCACATGGTACACGCCGGAAAACTCCCGACTGCGCTCCATAGCGATCACATCCTTGGGCTCAGCAACCACACAGATCAGGCTGTGATCACGCATTTCGTCGCTGCAAATGGGGCAGATTTCCCGATCCGTCAAATTCTGGCATACAGGGCAGGTAGAAATCTGCTTCTTGGCGTCCACAATGGCATCAGCAAATGCCTGCGCCTCCTCATCCGACAGACCCAACACATAAAACGCAAGGCGCTGGGCGGTCTTACCGCCGATTCCGGGTAATCTGGCAAACTGATCGGCCAGCTCCTGCAATGCCGCGGGAAAGTACTGCATCAGAACATACCACCCAGATTCAGACCGCCGGTCAGACGGGACATATTGTTGGCAGCATCGGTATCCGCGGCACGCATGGCTTCATTTACAGCGGCGATAACCATATCCTGCAGCATTTCCACATCATCCGGATCCACGGCATCAGGCTTGATCTGAAGATTCAAAACTTCATGCTTACCATTGACCGTTGCGCTGACCATGCCGCCACCGGCGGTGGCAGTATAGGTCTTGTTTTCCATTTCTTCCTGCATACGCAGCATATCCTGCTGCATCTTCTGAGCCTGCTTAATCATAGCGGCCTGGTTCATGCCACCGGGCATACCGCGGAAATTATTCTTTGCCATATTGTTGATCTCCAATCTTATTCTATGATTTTAATTATATCCGAATGAGCCTTGCCGAATTTCAGCAGGCTGTCCATTTTTTCACTGCGGTGGGGTACCGCAGAACCGTCGAGTGCTTTGACTTGCACAGGTTTTCCCAAAATCGCGCTGGCTTTCCGAGCCACCAAATGCAAAATCTCCGGCTTATTCACCATCTCCATAGCAAATGAGCTGGCGCACAAAAGTCGGACCGTATCGCCCTGCAGATCACCCTGCACAGGCGCGTTAGGTCCCGGCGCAAAGAATCCGGAGGCAGGTGGGCGAAGTTCCTGCCGAACGGCGGCAATCAAATCGGACCAGAAGCCGATAGGCGCAGCCTGCATTGCTGCCACCGGAGCATCTTCATCCGGCGGCGCATCCAAATCATCAGGAGGTGGCGGTAATTCCTCCTCGGGAGCTTCCTTTTCCGGTATCTCGGGGGCCTTGACGGTGAAGGATCCCAAACGAATCTGCTCTTCCAATCGGGTCAATCTGGCATTGAGGGCCTTGGGATCCAGACTCAGCTCCGGCTGGCATAGATTCAGAATACAAAGTTCCGCATCTACCCGTCGGCTGCCGCTTCGGACAAAGCCGGACATCGTCTGCTGCAGAAGATTCAAAATCCGCACCAATTCCCCATCCGAAATGCCCCGCGAAAGGGTAGTCGTTTCCCCATCGGTGGCCACACCGGACAGCATGGCAAGACCGGCATCCGGCGCGGTTTTCATAATCAGCAAATCCCGGGCCAGGCAGGCCAGTTCGTCCAGCATAGCAGACAAATCTTTGCCATCAGCATACAAACGGTTAAAAAGCGCCAATGCGCTGCGGGCGTCTTTTCGGGCGATATAACCCATCATTTCCCCGGCCTTTTGCTCACCGGCAATACCCAGGCATTGATACACTCGTTCCGCGGTCAATTCCCCGGCAGTGGCGGAGGCGCACTGATCCAGCAAACTCAGGCCATCGCGCATACCGCCGTCGGCCATGCGGGCCAGCACACGGGCCGCGGCGCCATCCAGATCAATAGCCTCCTGGTAAGCAACATATTGCAGCCGGGCGGCAATATCCTCCTGGCTGATTCGCCGGAAAGAAAAGCGCTGGCATCGGGACAAAATGGTAGCAGGCACTTTGTGCAGCTCCGTTGTGGCCAGAATAAACAGCAAATGCTCCGGCGGCTCCTCTATAATTTTCAAAAGGGCGTTAAACGCCGAAATAGACAGCATATGCACTTCGTCAATGATATACACACGCTTTTGAACCTGGGACGGGCTGTAAACCGCATCATCCCGCAGGTCGCGCACATGATCTACGCCGTTATTGGATGCTGCGTCAATCTCCAGCACGTCCATACAGCTGCCCGCGTCAATGGCTTTGCAAGCCTCACAGCAGTTACAGGGATTTCCGTGAACAGGTTGCAGGCAGTTGACCGCTTTGGCCAAAATCTTGGCGCAGGAAGTCTTACCGGTACCCCGGGAGCCGGTGAACAGGTACGCGTGACTCAGCTGATCTTTTTCCAGCTGTGTCTTCAACGTTTGTGTCACAGCACTTTGACCGACCACATCATCAAATGTCTGGGGCCGGTATTTGCGATATAATGCCTGATACATACGTCACCTCCGGCGGTAAGATTCAGAATTAGCATAAAAAGTTTCCGGCTCATAACAAGATCGCACACCCACATTTGAACCTGCTGAATATCCGGTTTCCGCGGAGCCAACTCAGAAACGGCAGCCTCGCGGCACACGCGCCGATCCGCTTAATGCTGCTTGGTTCCCCACCTGACATGGTTCACGGGAGCGCGTTGCGCAAGACCGTTTCCTCAACGCCGCTTTCGCAGTCCAGACGATACTCAGACAAGCCCGGGTGTGGGAATTCATCCCTGCTGTAGCGGATTGCAGGCATAGGGCACCGCTATCTCCCCGACTAGTGCGACCTTGTTATGAGCCGGTTTGCTGATAACAAGGATATATAATTGATCAGTTCAGTTTGGAATCAATGAAGTCAGCCAGTTCACCGAAGGTAGCAATCTTCTGATCTTCCATGTCCAGTTCAATACCCAGTTCGCTTTCCAGATCCATAACCATCTCAACAATATCCAGAGAGTCAATACCCAGGCTTTCAAAGGTGCTTTCGCGGCTGATTTCGGAAGGATCCAGCTCCAGCTGCTTGGCAGCATAGGAAACAAGCTTTTCGTACATAGTATGTTCCTCCATGTCTATATATTATTTGCATACCTTTGGTTATTTTATTACATTTCACTTGATTTGTCAATGCCGGATTTTCAGCAACCATTCCCCCTTCGGATATTGACTTTGCAGGGTTTGACAGGTATAATCATAGTTGCAAAATGTCGAAATGGAGCATATCCTATGAAAAAAATCATTGGCGT
Organism: Faecousia sp.; assembly: GCA_045595885.1. GTDB lineage: Bacteria > Bacillota > Clostridia > Oscillospirales > Oscillospiraceae > Faecousia. Next base: position 13,748 of record JAZOBI010000094.1, read on the forward strand.
GCTGGTGTCGGTGCTGCTGGTCATCACCATTTTCTTCAGCATCGGCTGGTATCTTTTAGAATACGATCCCGATTTTACGCGGGATTTTCTGCTGCAAAGCGCCCAGCAGTTTGAACACAATGGCCGCAATTCCATCGCCATCTGGCTCTATAATCTGGCATACAACCAGGGAGACCAGGATGAAAATGTAGCCATTGAGCTGGCAGATTATTACAAATCCGTGGGCAATTACACCAAAGCGGAGTACACCCTCAGCAAAGCCATTGAAGACGGAGGCGGAATTGAGCTGTACATCGCGCTGTGTAAAACCTTTGTGGAGCAGGACAAATTGCGGGACGCTGTAACCATGTTGGACAAGGTATCCGACCCCGAGATTCGGGCGCAGCTTGATTCCTTGCGGCCTGCCGCGCCCACCTCTTCCTACAATTCAGGCCATTATTCCCAGTATATTACCGTTGATCTTTCCGCCGACAGCACCCAAATCTACGCTTCCTTCACCGGTAATTATCCTTCCGTTGCCACTGATTTGGTAACGGAGGGCAGAACCCTTTCCGGCAGCGAAACCACCGTGTATGCTGTAGCCATCGGCGATAATGGCCTGGTCAGCCCTCTGGCGGAATTCCACTACACGATCAGTAATGTTGTTGAAGAAGTTTTCTTTGCTGATAAGGCTACGGAAGCGGCCGTTCGGGAATATCTGAATCTTTCCGAAAGTGAAGTCGTTATTTCCAGCCAGCTTTGGCATATTTACGAGTTTCGGATTCCGGATGCGGCCACCACCTGTCAGGATCTGAAATGGATGCCCAATCTGACCTCTCTGACCATCCGCAATTGCGCTTTTGACAATCTGCAGGTTTTGAGTGAACTGACAAAACTGAAGACCCTGAACATTACCGATTCTGTCATCTCCGCCAAGGATCTGCAGGTTATCGGCGCACTGCCTGCCCTGGAGAAACTGACATTATCCGGCTGTTATCTCTCCTCTGTTTCCGCATTGGCGGAGGCAACGAACTTAACCTATTTGGATCTGAGCAACAACTCCATCCGTGATCTTACCGGACTATCCACCCTTTCCAAGCTGGAATATCTGGATCTGAGCGAGAACGCGCTGGTTGATCTGAATGCCATCAGCAGCCTCACTCTGCTCAAAACACTGGATGTTTCCTACAATTCTCTGGTTACTACCGCGCCTGTAGCAACCCTTACCAATCTGACGCAGTTGGATGTAAGCGGAAACGGCCTGTTCAAACTGGAGGGCATGGAGACTCTTACAGAGCTGACCTGGTTCGCGGCATCGGAGAATCATTTGATTGACGTGTCCATTCTGGGTTCCTGTACCAAATTGCAAACGCTGATCATCTCAAACAACACAATATTAAGTATTCAGGTGTTGAGCGTCCATGAGAATCTGAAATATCTGGATTTTTCCTACAACGATGTTTCATCACTGCCTGCTTTCCATGAAAATTGCCCCCTGCAGATCATCAACGGCGGCTATAACCAGCTTTCCTCTCTGGATCAGTTATCCGTTCTGCAGCAGTTGGAATTCGTATACATGGATTACAATGAGAATATCAAGCGTGTTGACAAGCTGACAAACTGCCAAGCGCTAAAAATCGTGAATGTCTACGGAACCGCTGTGCGGAATGTATCCATGCTGACCGAACTGGGTATCATCGTCAACTATACACCCGCCTGACCCTTTCCTTTTTCCACCGCAAACCGGATCCATTGGGATCCGGTTTGCTTTTTTCAAGAACAAGTGTAGACAAGCAATATACATTTTTACCATTTTGTTTGACAAGACCGCCATCTTTTGTTATACTAATAAAAAATATACACAAGGAGGATCTTATATGAAGAATTATATTGTTACAATCAGCCGGCAATTCGGCAGCGGCGGCCGCACCATTGGACGGGAATTGGCAAACCGCTTGGGGATCCCCTTTTATGATAAAGAATTGGTTGAGCAGATCGCTCTGGAAAGCGGTTTCGCACCGCAATTTGTAGAGGAGCACGGCGAACACGCACCCAACAAAAGCCGTTTTGCCTACGCCTTCTCCGGCCAGGGCGGTTCCGGTATGATGAATGGTTTGTCCACCGCGGATTTTCTTTGGAGCATTCAGTGTAACGTAATCATGCAGCTGGCTGACAAGGGTCCCTGTGTCATCGTAGGCCGAAATGCGGACTATATCCTGAAGGATCGCAAGGATTGCATCCATGTGTATATCCATGCCGATCAGGATTCCCGTGCCGACCGCATTGTCCGTCTGTACGGCGAATCGGAAAAGAGTCCCGCGGCCCGTCTGAACGAGAAGGATCGTCGCCGTCAAATCAATTATGAACACTACACCGGTCGCACCTGGGGTGCTGCGGAAAACTATGACATCTGCCTTAACAGCGCGGTTTTGGGTGTAGAAAACTGTGTAGATATTCTCTACAACATTCTGCAAAGCAAATAAATCACAAAAACACCCTGTTCATTCCGAACAGGGTGTATTGCTTTCTTTCTTTATCCGAACACCGGAAATACCGCCAAAGAAAGCGGCAATCGAAAAAATGGCACACAAAGCAGTGAATTCCAGGGCAAACCCGCGGAAATCGCCGGCACGGATGAATCGATCCATATCAAAACAGCAGAAGCGCACTACGCCAATGACTGCAAACCAAGCCATCCCAAAATATTTGTAAGGAAAGAAACCGCCGGTGATCAGCAGCAACAGACTGATGCCAATGAGGTACGCAATGATACCCAGCACCATCTGCAGCGGGCTTCCGGAAAGAAATACCTGCACCGTCAACAAAACACATACCATCGAACCCAGAATACCGTAAATACCGGACGCGTTCAGCTTGAAGCTATGCAGCAGCAATATCCACGCCAGTTCCAGCAGCATGGGAACGAAAAAATACAGCACCAAATCCCCTGCGCTCACTTCCAATATGTTGCGTATCACAAAGAAGTATATGGCCTGAAAGAAAATGGCCACACCCATCAGCGCCGAGGAAGCCACACAGGCTTTACTGTCAAATAAAATGGTGTACCGGGCAAGCTGTTTCATGGCACCGCCCCCTTTCTCTTTGCATTATATAGGAAAATTGTCGAAATAGCAATCCCTTTATAACGGAAGTACTTCTTCTCTGTCGCCAATATGGATGCTGACACCGTTGACAGTCACATCCTCTTCGGCATTGATGAGTATATACTTGATGCCGCCAATGACCCGGGTTTCGATCAAATCGCCGCGGTCAGGCGCTACTTTGATGATCACATCCGGGGTCGTAATTTCAATTTTCCTGTTATCGATGATATTTTTCGGATGCAGCAGCGCTTCAAAACCGAAGGTCTCATCATAGTCCACACTGAATTTCGCCATACGGGATTCGGATATGCCACATTCCTTCAAGGCAGCCTTCACCTGTTCTTTGCCGATCATCAGCGCATCGGGAATCTTACTTTCTTTGTGCATCTCGATCTGCTGACAGATATCGTCGTGGACGGTCTTCACCACATCCAGGCAGCATTCCTCCTCCAGCGAACTGCTCAGCAGGGCTTCAAAAGACTGCTTCTGCTCAAAAGCAGGTTTCGCCACCGGGGTGCGGAATACGGAATCCACGAAAGCCTCATGATTTTCTTTGGGGCTCTTATTAAAAAAGAGGGCATTATAGATATTGGTTGCCCGATTGTCAAATGCCGGAAACAGGAAACCCAACTCAGGCGTGGCTACCACATTGACCATATTGCCGTCGTGAAAAGACTTCTCCTCCGGTACATAATGCAGTGTAGCCTTAGTCTGCTTTACAGGGCAAACAGCACAAAGAATGTATGTATAGGTTTCGTCGGAATTATCAGACTGGATGTCGCCATCCTTGCTTTTGAAGGGCACATCATAGCTATCGCAGCCCAGCAGGATCAGATAATTGGTGCCCAGGGACAGATTTTCGATGGCCTTTTTGTAGAATTCTGCACGGCTTTCCTCGTCGGAAAGCTTGCTGTTTCGCAGAGCCATCAGCAGTTTATGCTCGGGAGAATCCGATACCTGGCTGGTTTTGAATGTAATATCCAAAAGATTTTTACCCAGGGTGCCGCCCAGGGTACGGCGCAGAAGGGCAAAATACTTTTCCGCTTCATTTTCCGGCATCATGCCGATGCTCTGCTTGAATTCCGAGATAATTTCCTTGTTGTCATTCACATAGCAGCCGTAAACAGCTGTCATATTGCTGCGATCCCGGCGTTGACGGCGGCGGATCTCGCCAATTTCTTTGGTGTTCATGTATTACCTCACGAGGAAAGATTTCCGATTCATTATAGCACAAGTATGGCGATGATGTAAAGATAAATTGTTGTTTACACTACGATGGTGCCGTAGGGTGTATGTGTAAACAACAATTTTCCTTACCATCACGCAAACAGCGCACCGTGATACACGGTGCGCTGTATTTTTTCACATAAAATGATTCTTAATTTCAACTGTCCGGGGTTCAAAGGAGCGGTATTGGCGGCAATACGGAAAAACTGTATTTTCCGCGACTTCATTCAATTCGTGTTCGGCAACATCCAGCTTGATCATATTCTTATCCGCTTTTTTGCGAAAAGCATTTTTGTCTTCCAACCGGGTCGGGGAAAAATACAGCGTGTACAAGCCAACTCTTGTGCCGCCTGAATCAAAGTTTCCCGCAAAGTAGTAACCAAAATCCCGAATCTCACTCCACCGAAGTTCTCTGGGATGTCTTCGAAACGGTACACCCAATTCATGAATACCCTTATGATCAATCACAATCCGATAACGCAGCTTGCTATATAGTGTTGCATATGCCATCCAGCCGGCAACAGATGTCCAAACCACCAAAAAACCAACACCAAACCAATCCGCGCCCCCAAAATGGGCTGCGGAAAAGGTGCCGTCTTCCTGGTAAAACATCATAGCAATCAGCCAAATACCAGCACAAACAAAGCCTGTAGCCAAAACACCAACCATCATGATTGGGGAATACTGACGAAGAATGATGGAATTTTCTTTCTTTTCACACTGCATCGGTAGTCCTCCTATCACAAGGTCAATCAACCAAGCACTTCCAGTTTTGCAAAAAATACTCCACACCGGAATAAACCGTGGTAACCACGATTACACCGGTCACCAACCATCCAATCCAAGCCACTTCCGGGAAGCCCATCCATACGCACAAGCCGATCATCGTGGAGGCTGTTTTGACCTTACCGCTCCAGCCGGCGGCGATGACTTTGCCCTTGGGGCCGGCTACCATCCGTAGTCCGCTGACAGCGAATTCTCTTGCCAGCACGATCATCAGCGCCCAGGCAGGAAATCCACCCCACTGGCAAAATATGGTCATGGCGGCCAGTGTCAGCAATTTATCTGCCAGAGGGTCCATAAATTTGCCAAAATCCGACACCTGATTGTACTTTCTGGCGATATAGCCATCCACAAAGTCCGTCAAACTCAGAAAGATAAACAGCGCCAGCGCCAGCCACATCCACAGATTGCTCTGTCCGCCGCTGAGGTACATCAGCACGATATATACTGGAATGAAAATCACCCGGATCAGGGTAATCTTACTTGCAAGTGTCATATCAGTCCTCCTGGATAAAACCGGTCAGATCGCCATCGACCAAACCGTCGATGCGGACCGTAACAAAATCTCCCTCAGAAATATCATCCTGCGTGGCGATCCAAACTCTGCCATCAATATCAGGGGAGTCTGCATAGGTGCGGCCGAAATACTGCTCGAATTCCTCATCGTAGCCGTCTACCAACACTTCCAGTTCCCTGCCCATCATGGCTTCATTATAGTCGTCCATAATGCGGGATTGGATGGATTCCACCATTTGCGCCCGTTGCTGGGCAATTTCATTGTCCACAAAATCCATTTCCGCCGCAGGCGTTCCTTCTTCAGGAGAGAACGGGAATGCACCCACACGCTCCAGCTTCATTTCCTTCAGGAATTCACACAGTTCGGCAAACTCCTCCTCACCCTCACCGGGCAGACCGGTGATAACAGATGTACGCAGCACCAGATCCGGAATTCGATTCCGCAGCTTTGCAAAGAGCATCCGCAGGAACTGGCCGTCACCACGACGGTTCATCCGCTTCAGAATCTTGCTGTTGCAATGCTGAATGGGAATGTCCAGATACTTGACGATTTTGGGCTCCGTTGCCATGACTTCAATAAAATCGTCATCTATCTCGTCAGGATACACATAATGCACCCGAACCCAATGGAAGTCCATGGCGCAAAGCTGGCGCAGAAGTTCCGGCAGCAGCCGCTTGTGACCGGGAAGATCCGTGCCGTAGCGGCTGGTATCCTGTGCTACCACGATGATCTCCTTCACACCGGAAGCAGCCAGAAGCCGGGCCTCATACAGCACATCGTCCAACGGGCGGCTGCGGAATTTGCCTCTTAAGTAGGGAATGATACAATAACTGCAGCGATTATCGCAGCCTTCGGCGATTTTCAGGAACGCATAGTGCTCCGGGGTGGTGAGAATTCGGCCGGTTTCCTGCTCCGGTGCGTCAATGGAGCCGAAATCAGCCACAGTTTCTCCTTCCAGCAACCGCTCAATGGCAGGTACTACTTCTGTATAGCTGCCGGTACCGAGAACGCCATCCACTTCCGGTAATTCCGCCATAATTTCGTCCTGGTAGCGCTGAGAAAGGCATCCAGTGACCAGAATTTTGCCTACCAAGCCCTCGGCTTTGAGCGCCGCGGTCTGTAAAATGAAATCAATGGCCTCCGTCTTAGCCGAGTCAATAAAGCCGCAAGTGTTAATTACCACCACATCGCTGCCAACAATGTCAGCTTTTACCGTATGGCCGGCTTCCTGCACCCGGTACATCATCCGTTCGCAGTCCACCTGATTCTTGGCGCAGCCAAGAGAGATAAACCCAATATTTGCCATATTAATCCTCCGGAAAATCATCCGTATCCAGCGCCATACGCTGCAAAGCGCAACGGATTTCGCCGTAATGATGTCCCCGACGCAACAAAGCGTCGATGGCCTTTTTTACCTGCTTTTGGTCAGCAGGATTGGTCAATCTGATCCGTAAAAATGCCAAAATATGTTCCGTTTGGTCGGGATAATCCGCCAAGGCGTCATCCCAATACTGTTTTGGAATCTTCTTTTCGTAAAGCGCCTGTTTCGCCCGCTGCAGACCGTAGCCATGGGCAATACAGCGGGAAACGATCTGGCGGGCGGTTTCCGCATCATCCACCAGCTTCATTTCCGCCATCCAGGCCACCGCCTGGGCTGCCTGATCCGGGTCCTCCCCTTTTTGCACCAGCCGCTGTTGCAGGTCCTTCCGGGACACGCTGGATGCCGCCACGATTCGTACTGCCCGCATTTTCGCGGACATGGCACCGGCAGCAATACTCAGCCGTTTCCACTCTTCATCGGATAATTCCAGACCGGTATAGAGCCCAAAATCCTCCACCGTCTGCCTGTACAGCGCCAGCTTGGTGCCATCGGAAAAAGTAACCCAATAGCGGCCCGCCCGATCAGGAGTGGTCTTTAGCGACTCAATCCTCATCGTCGAAATCGTCTGCGCTGATGGCTACAGGCCGCTCCGCAGCCTTGGCAGTTTGCTTGGGGGCGGATGCTTTCAGCAGATTCTCCCGGACCTTGGCTTCCACTTCCTCCGCAATCTCGGGATTAGCCTGCAGGAAGGTCTTGACGGAATCCTTACCCTGGCCAATGCGCTCATCGCCCATGGAGAACCAGGAGCCGGACTTCTGCACGATATCCATTTCCACAGCCAAATCCACCAGTTCACCCCACTTGGAAATGCCCTGGCCGTACATAATGTCGAAATAGGCTTCCCGGAAAGGAGGCGCCACCTTATTCTTTACCACCTTGACACGGGTCTTGTTGCCGATGACGTTGCCGCCTTCTTTGATGGACTCGGTACGGCGCACATCCAGACGGACAGAAGCATAGAACTTCAGCGCGTTACCGCCGGTGGTGGTTTCAGGATTGCCGTACATGACGCCGATCTTCATGCGAAGCTGGTTAATGAAAATCACCACACAGTTGGTTTTGCTGATGGTGCCGGCCAATTTACGAAGCGCCTGGCTCATGAGTCTGGCCTGCAAACCCACGAAGGTGTCACCCATTTCGCCCTCGATTTCCGCTCTGGGAGTCAAAGCCGCAACAGAGTCCACAACAACAGCGTCCACAGCGCCGCTGCGAACCAGCGCATCCGTGATTTCCAGAGCCTGCTCGCCGGTGTCGGGCTGGGAAACCAGCAGATTATCAATATCTACGCCCAAAGCAGCGGCATACACAGGGTCCAGAGCATGCTCAGCATCCACGAAGGCCACTTCACCGCCCATCTTCTGGGCTTCTGCCAAAATGTGCAGCGCCAGGGTGGTCTTACCGGAAGATTCCGGACCGTAGATCTCGATGATTCGGCCCTTGGGAACGCCGCCGATACCCAATGCGGCATCCAACGCCAGAGAGCCTGTCGGAATGGCCTCCACATTCATTTCCGGACGGTCTCCCAGACGCATAACGGTACCCTTACCAAAGCTTTTGTCCAGCTGGGCCAGGGCTGTCTGCAGCGCTTTTTTCTTATCATTGGCGGGAGCCGGTGCTTCATAGCTTGTCTTTTTCGTAGCCATACTTACATTTCCTTCCTTTCGAGCTGTGCAAGCACCGCCCGTTCTCTGTTGTTAAAGTCCTGGACCCGTTCCAGGATCGTGTATCCGTTTTGGGTTAAAATCTCACAAACATCATCGCCCTGCCCCATGCCAAATTCAAAGCACAGATAGCCGTCTGGTTTCAGCGCGGCGGTATAATTTTTAACGATAGCGCGGTAGAAATCCAATCCATCCGCACCGCCGTCCAAAGCCAAATGGGGCTCGTAATCCTTCACACTGGAATCCAGCTCCCACATCTCATTACTGGGAATATAGGGAGGATTGGAAACAATCATATCGAATTTCCCCAAGAATGTGGGAGCGGGCTGCAGCGCATCCGCCTGCACGCAGGTAACACGGGATGCCAGCTGATGCCGGTTCACGTTCTTTTTGGCAATATTCAGCGCTTCCCTGGATACGTCCGCCAAAGTCACCCTGGCATCCTTCACCCGTTGCGCAATAGCCAGGCCAATGCAGCCGGAACCGGTGCAAAGATCCAAAATTCGGGGATCCTGATCCAGAAACAGCCCCCGCTTCATAGCCAACTGCGCCAGAGCGCAGGTATCGTCCCTGGGAATCAGCACATTTCGGTCAATATAAAGGGTCATGCCGTAGAAGGTCCATTCACCCAGCACATAAGCCAGCGGTTCACCGGAAAGTACCCGGGAAACCGATTGCTCCATGGCATCGCAAACTTCCTGAGAGGCGTACATCTCCCGATCAGCCACCATCTGCTCATGGCTCTTGCCGGAAACATAACAAAGCAAATGTCTGGCAAGCAAACTGGCGGTTTGCTGCTCCTCTTTTTGCAGGAAGGCACGACGGGCATCCAAAAAAAGCTGAGAATAGGTCTTTACCATGCGTCCTCTCCCTCCTGCTCAGGCAACACAGCCGTTACGGCGGCAATGCCAACTTCGATCATGCTGTCATCCGGTTCATTGGTGGTGAAATTCTGGAACCACATACCGGGCGCTGTCAGAATACGGCTGAACCAGTTGTCGTGGCGGCCAACCCAGCGGTTGATTTCATAGCCGAAGCCGACCACCAGGGGCAGCAGCAACAGCTTAAAAACAATCATAATCAGCTTATACACCACCGGCAGGGTCTCCCGCATGGAAGACAGCCCAGGCACAAGACTCAGCAGAACGGTGGACGCAACGGAGAACAGCAGTATGGACAGTATCATGACTACCAGCAGGAAGCTGGTGCCGCATCTGGGATGCAGCCGTGTCTGGGTCCGAACATTTTCTACCGTCAGCGGAAGACCTGCCTCATAGCATCGGATGGTCTTATGCTCAGCTCCATGATAAGCAAATACCCGCTTCATTTCCTTCATGCGGGAGCAAAGCATAATATATGCCACAAAAATGAGGATTCGGATCAAACCTTCCACCAGGTTCAGCAGCAAAAGATTGGAGATCCAACCGTCTACGAAACTGCTGATCAGCATGGGCAGCACAAAGAACAATCCGATACTCATGGCCAGACCCATGAATACAGCGAAACCGATTATATACTGCTGGAATTTTTCATTACCCAGCTTTTTCTCCAGCCACTGGTCAAATTTGGAGGGCTCCTCCTGCTGTTCTTCCGGTGTCAGATCCGAAGAATGCATCAGCGCCTTGACGCCTGTGACCTGGGAATCAAAGAAACCGTGCATTCCCCGGAAAACAGGCCAGGTCCAAACAGATTTCTTCTTGGGGAATTTGCGTTCCTTGATCTCAATATTCAGTTCGCCGTTCTGGCGGCAGACAATGGCATCTATTTTGGGGCCGCGCATCATAATGCCCTCAATCAAAGCCTGACCGCCAATCATGGTTTTGAATTTTTCCGTAACTTGCTGTTTATTTTCCATGGATTTCCTTCCTTATTGGGTAATCGGCAACCGAACCGTTACCAAAGTGCCGCCACCGGGCGCGTTCTCCAACTTTAGTGTACCGCCGTGCATCCGCACAATGTCATCAGACACCGCAAGGCCGATGCCGGTACCACGGGTTTGGGATTTTCCTTTATAAAACTTCTTTTTCACAAGCGGAAGTTCATCTTCCGGGATACCTTGTCCAAAGTCCCGAATGCTGAACACCATTTCCTCTTCATCGCGCCGCATGGAAGCTTCAATGCGCTTACCGGTACCACCATGCTTGGCCGCATTGTCTAAAAGATTCAAAAACACCTGGCGCATACGCCTGTGATCGCAGGGAATTTCGGGAACTTCGTCATCATGTTCCATATAGTCCAGTTCAATTCCCTCCTGGGACAACCGGCTGCTATACATAAACACCGTGTCCTCGAATACGCCGCGAAGATCCGTCATTTCCACATTCAACGTAAGCCGATCATCCTGCAGGCGGGTAAAGTCCAACAACTCTACCACCATCTCCGTCAGCCGCTTGGCTTCGCCGGAAATAATTTTCACGCCTCTTTGGGTTTCGGAATCCAGTTCTTCACTGTCCAAAAGGGTTTCGCTCCAACCGTTGATGGCGGTCAGCGGCGTCCGCAGCTCATGGGACAGGGAAGAAATAAAATCCGCCTGCATTTTTTCGTTTTGATTGATCTTAACGGACATTTCATTGATGGTATCGGCAAGGACACCGATTTCATCGTTATACTTTCTTTGAATTTGGGCGCCATAGCTGCCACCGGCAATTCGGCGGGCAATTGTGGTAATCTCCTCCACCGGCAGCAAGATGGAGCGGATGAAATAGCCGCTTGTCAGCAGCAGTACACTCAGCAGCACCGCAAAAGCGCCAAGGGCTATAACCGAAATCTGAAAAATGCGCAAATCCACCAACCTGGTAGAAGTTACATACCGCAGAACACCCACAATTTGACCGTTGCTGTAAATCATCGGGCAGGATACCGCGATGATCCGCTCACCGGTATCCGGGTTATCGCCGGTAAAGGAACGGATGGTTCCGGTTTCCATAGCTTCCTGAATCTCAGATGTGGAAGGTGATTTGCCGGCCCAGTCACCGTAGGATGATGCCACCAAAGTGCCATTGACATTGATAAACTGCAGCTCCATGGAATTACGCATCTCATAGGTCTTGGTATAGGTCACGCAGGACTGATAATAATCATCGTAGTTCTGGCCAATATAGCTGTTAAAAAACTGGCTGGCCTGCATGGCTCTTGCTCGCATATCGGAGGTGATATTCGAGTAATAGTAGAGGGCGAAGGTGGCTGTAATGGCCACAACGCACACCAATCCCAGCAGGCAAAACACGGACACGATATTTATCAGCCATCTGCCTCTGATACTACCTGAACGCCTCATGACAGGATCCTTTCTTATGCGCCCCACTTATAACCGATGCCCCACACCGTAGTGATGTAGGTGGGATTGGCGGTATCGTCCTCAATTTTAATACGAAGGCGACGGATATTCACATCCACGATCTTCAGTTCGCCGTCGAATTCTCTGCCCCAGACTTCTTCCAAAATATCTTCCCGGGACAGGGCACGGCCCGGGTTTGTCATAAACAGCTTCATGATGCTGTATTCCACCTGGGTCAAGCGGATGCGTTCGCCGTTTTTATCCAGGGTATGATTGCGTGTATTCATGGTAAAGGGGCCCTGGCTAAGAATTTCGCTTCCATAGCTGACTCCCTTGCCAATCCGGCGGAACAGCGCATCCACGCGGGCAGTCAGCTCCGCGGGAGAAAAAGGCTTTGTTACATAGTCATCGGCGCCGGTCATAAGACCCGTGACCTTGTCCATTTCCTGGGTTCGCGCTGTCAGCATAATAATGCCGATTTGTTTATTGGAGGCACGGATCTGGCTGCACACCTCAAATCCATCGATATCCGGCAGCATAATATCCAGAATCGCGACACCGATATCGGGGTTCTTTTGCAGCTGCTCCAGCGCTTCCCTGCCTTCGCCGGCCTCAATCACATCATAGCCCGCTCTGCGAAGGTTGATCACCACAAAGCTGCGAATATTGATTTCATCTTCCAAAATCAGCACTTTTCTCATAGTTCAGTCCCCGCTTTCTTCCGTACTCCACTCCTGTCGAATGGGTTCAAAATTTTTCTGTAAGTACCAGGCAGTCATTCCATAGGCATTGGCCTGACTTTCCAACTTCACGGCAAAGATCACGCTGTCACTTTTATACAGCACGAGCATGCCTTCTTCCCCGGCCAATTCCTGGCGGTCAGAGCCGGTGAAGGAATAAACAGTCATCAGTTTGATCGGATTATCCCCCTGCGGGTTCCGCGTGTAAAATATGCAGGAATCATCAGCCTGCTCTATCACCAGATTCTGCGCCATAGTAGAATCCAGGAACAAGTACCAACCGTCCGTAAAGTGATGATAGGTAATTGTTTTTTCACGGCGATTGCCATTTTTTCCAATGCTGTACCAGGAAATGATGTATTCCTTTTCAGCCTCAGAAGAAATCGTGGGCAACCCAATCGCGGAAGGCAGTTCGATATATCCATCGCCATCGATATCCACAGGATACACCAGCATATCCTGGATTGCGGGAACGGATATACCATCCGACAAGTTCACCAGCATACGGTCCTGTATCACAAATACATCCACGGTCAACTGTGTGTCATCCTGGGCGCATACAGCAAATACCGCGGGTCTTCCATATGACAGCATACCGGCACTCACCTGCCGCAGATTGGTAACCTGATCCGACATATTGGCCACATGAGTACGCTGCAGCTCTCCATCATCGAACGCATAGCAGACGGCCATACCATTGCTGTAATCCGTGACACCGGAATTAAAAACCAGCAGTTCATGCAGTCCGTCTTCATCCAGATCACAGACCGAGATGTTGCTGTAATCGGTAGATAGCAGCAACCGTGCCAGGTCACTGGTAAAACGGTATACAGAAACAGATCGGGGTACTTCGTCACTGACCTGCCGTCCCACTACAATTTCCAAGCCGTCGCGGTCGTCCATCTGGACAAAATCCACAAAGTCAAAGGCAAAGCCATATCCTTCGATGGTATCCATCAGCACATATCCGGAAGCCACCTGGGCAAAAATCAGTATTTTTAGCGGATTCTCACTTTCATCCTTGGCAAACAGCATATATTCGTCCACGCCGTCACCATCCAAATCCGCCATCTGCATTGCCTGGCGGCGCTCACCGGAAATGGGTGCCGAATAGGTCAGATCGGCCATAGCCTCATCAATCAAGGCTTGCAGGTTATCGTTTTCCTCAGATCGCTTGGGGGGATAGTAAAGCTCCTCCAGCGTCAGCAATCCGCAGCCGCTAAGCAGAATAACCGTTACCAGCAGCAATATTCCTATTTTCCATTTGACAGCCATACAATCACGCCCCTTTCTATCCGTGTATTATAGCACATTTATTCACAAAAAGAAAGTTATTTTAACACAACATTGGGCTCTCCAAGCACATTTTTCAATTCATTCATCATTGTGTCAGTGAAGCCGCACCGTGTACCGCGACGTACCGCGGTATCCGCAAAATACAGCACTACAGGATGCTCTCCCGGGAACATATTCAAAATAGCCCGCACTTTGATAAACAGCGGCGATTGCTCACTGGGCAGCTTCAGGTACAGCTTTCCGGTCAGCTGGGGTTTCGATGTCTGCACAGGCTGATCCTGCATCTGAGCAAAATCCGCAATGGGTCTTGCCCGGTTGATGACGATCTGAGGTTCCTTGTCATCCCGCAGACTCAGTCGGCCCGTCACCACAACGGCGCTGTTTTCCTTCAAATAACTGCCATACTGGCTCAAAGTATTGGAGAAAGCCAGCATTTCCATGGACGCCGTGTCATCTTCCACCGTAACATAAGCCATCATGGAGTTATTGCGGGTGGTTTTCATTTTTACATTCTGCACAATGCCGGCCACAGAAACGATCTCATCATCCCGAACAGGACATTCTTCTCCCATCAGATGGCCGATGGGTATCACATGGGTATTGCGCAGGAACTTACGGTAATCATCCATAGGATGTCCGGACAGATAAATGCCGGTGGTTTCCTTCTCGAAGGACATCAAATCCGCTTTGCTCATTTCCGGCATACTGGGAATGGGGATGGCTGCGGCCTGATCCTCCTCTGACAGCATGGAAAACAGGTTCAGCTGGCCTTCCATATTTTTCTTCCTGGAAACCGCCACGCTGTCCATCATGGATTCATATACTGCCAGCAGTTCGCTTCTGTGATTACCAAAGCAATCCAACGCGCCGCACTTAATAAAATTTTCCACGGCCCGTTTGTTCAGTTCGCCTTCACCCATCCGCATCAAAAAATCCTCCAGAGAGCGGAAAGGGCCATCCTCTGCCCGTCTGGCAGACATACTGCGAATCAAACCGCGACCCACATTCTTCACGGCGCCCAGGCCAAAACGAATGGCATCTCCCTCCACGCTGAAATGATCCTCAGACCGGTTGATATCCGGCGGCAGCACCGGAATGCCCAACTCCCGACATTCGGCAATATAGCCGGAAATCTTGGTTGCGGAATCCAGCACAGAGGTCATCAGCGCCGCCATATACTGTCGGGGATAATGACACTTTAAATATGCAGTCTGATAGGCCACCACGGCATAACACACCGCATGGGCCTTATTAAAGGCATAGTTTGCAAAGGCAACGATCTCATCGTACAAGGATTGACCCACAGCCTCCGCAATACCGTTGCCTACGCAGCCGGGGATATTCTTCTCCCTGTCGCCGTAAACGAAGACCTTGCGTTCCTCCTCGATGACCTTCATTTTCTTTTTGGAAATGGCGCGGCGGATGTTGTCCGCCTGCCCCATGGTATAGCCGCCCAGCTGCCGGAAAATCTCAATAACCTGCTCCTGATATACAATGCAGCCATAGGTAACCTTTAATATCGGCTCCAGCTGAGGACATTTGTAGGTAACTTTCTTATGGTTCAGCTTATTCTCGATAAACTTTGGAATAGAGTCCATGGGGCCAGGCCGGTACAATGCCACAATAGCCGTAATATCCTCAATGGAATCGGCCTGCATACCCACGCAAACACCGGTCATGCCCTGGGATTCCAGCTGAAATACGCCCTGGGTTTTACCCTCGGAGAGCATTTTGAAGGTTTCCGGGTCATCGTCCCGGATTTTATCAATGGAAAAATCCGGCTGGATTTTACGGATCTGTTCTTCCGTATCTTTAATGACCGTCAGGTTTCGCAGACCCAAAAAGTCCATTTTCAGCAGACCCAGTTCCTCAATGGTGGTCATGGTGTACTGGGTCACGATGGTATCATCATTCCGGCTCAGAGGCACATAGGTGCAAACCGGTTCCGCGGTAATCACCACGCCGGCGGCATGGGTAGATGTATTGCGGGGCATACCCTCCAGCTTCATGTAAGTATCGATCAGTTTTTTCACCCGTTCGTCGGAATCATATTTTTCCCTCAGCTGTGGAGAAACCTCCAGCGCTTCCTGCAAGGTAATATGGGGTGTGGCAGGCACCAATTTGGCAACCACATCGGTTTCCGCATAGGTAAAATTCAACGCGCGGCCCACATCCCGGATGGCGCCACGGGCGGCCATGGTACCAAATGTGGCGATCTGCGCCACATGGTCCGCGCCATATTTCCGCATCACATAATCAATGACCTCTCCACGCCGTTCCTGGCAAAAGTCCGTATCAAAGTCGGGCATGGAAACACGCTCAGGGTTCAAAAAGCGTTCAAAAATCAAGGCGTACTGCATGGGATCTACTTCCGTGATGTGCATACAATAGGCAACGATACTGGCGGCGCCGGAGCCACGGCCGGGGCCTACAGGGATCCCCTGCTCCTTGGCGTAGCGAATAAAATCCCAGACGATGAGATAATAGTTTACATAACCCATCCGGCTGATCACATCAATCTCATATTCCAGTCGCTGTAAATAGCTTTCCGGAGGATCCAAATACCTCTCCTCAAAACCCTCGTAGCACAGCTTGCGGAAGTATTGCTCGTTTGTATAGCCCGCCGGCACAGGGAAGGAAGGCAAATGATACTCGTTAAAGATAAATTCCAGATTGCACATATCGGCAATTTTTGCCGTATTTTCGAAGGCTTCATCACAATTAGGAAACAGTTCCCGCAGTTCTTCCTCGCTTTTGAGATAGAACTCCTGGGTCTGGAATTTCATGCGGTTTTCATCATCCACAGTTTTGCCGGTTTGGACGCACAGCAAAACATCCTGCATTTGCGCGTCTTCTTTCCGAAGATAATGGGCGTCGTTGGTAATGATCAGCGGCAGGCCGGTTTCCCGGGCCAGCCGCATAACACCCTGGTTGACGGCGATCTGCTCTTCAATACCATGATCCTGCAGCTCCAGATAGAAATGCTCCGGGCCGAAAATCGATGCCATACGCTGGGCATACTGCTTCGCCGCCTGATAATCCTCATCCATCAAATATTGGGCAATAGCGCCGGCAAGGCAGGCAGAAGTTGCAATCAGTCCCTCATGGTACCGTTCTAACAGCTCCACATCCACTCTGGGTTTGCCATAGAAACCATTGGTAAATGCTTCCGAAACCAGCATACACAGATTTTCATAACCTTTGCGGTTTTCGCACAGCAGAACCATATGATAGGGGTCATTGTCAATGCCGTGAACCCGATCCTCCATGCGGCGACGGGCCACATAGACTTCACAGCCGATGATGGGTTTAATACCGGCGGCCTTCGCGGCTTTATAAAAATCAATACAGCCATACATAACACCGTGGTCTGTGATGGCAATCGAGGTTTGTCCAAGTTCCTTTACCCGGTCCATGATGTCATGGATTCGGCAGGCGCCGTCCAGCAGGCTATACTCGGTATGAACATGCAGATGTACAAAACTCATACGCTACCCTCCCTGGCCAGTTCCATCAATTTCTTCAGCCGATGATTCATGGCCGGCTTGGAAATGGGCGGATCCATCATCTCCGCCAATTCCGACAAACTGCTTTCCGGATTTTTCTCCCGCGCCAGGGCAGCCTGGCGAATTTTCGGCTGCAGTTTGTCAAAGAGCCCACGCTCTCGCAAAATACGGATCGCGGCCAAGTGCTCCTGCGCCGCCTCCACCACTTTGGAAGTATTGGCCTCGTCACAATTACAGCGCCGGTTGACCTTATTGGTCAGTTCCTTTTCCAGGCGTGCTTCCATGATACCCATGGAAGACACCGGCGCGCCAATATATGTAAGGCAATCGGAAATCTGATCGCTTTGCTTGATGTACAAAATCTGGTTGCCGCCGCGATGGGTAGTTTTAGGATAGAAACGCAGCACCTCACCCATCAAAAGATATGTTTCCTTAGCCACAGCCATATGGGTGGTCGTGACTTCCAGGTGATAACCCTTTGCCGGATCTGTAACACTGCCGCCGGAAAGAAAGGCTCCCCGCAAGAAAGCCTGCTTGCAGCAATCGTCCTCCACCACCGGCAAATTCACATGAAGGGCCAATGTATCCCGGGTTCCAAAGCCAAAGGCATCCATGATCAGCTCAATCTTTTCCTCATCATAGATTTGGAAGATCAATTTTCCGGGGGCTTCCAGGCTGGGGAAGCTGTCAAATTCCACACCAAAGGCCTTGTCAAACAACTGGGGAAGATGATATGCAAATTCCCGACTTTCCGTGATGATTTTTATATTTTCCGGAGTAAAACTGTTGCAAAACAGCAATACGCCGAAACATTCTGCCAATGCGCAGCAATATCTGTTGGGGGTATTCCGGCATATTTCTGCCTTTGCAGTGGCGGAAAATGA
Organism: Faecousia sp.; assembly: GCA_045595885.1. Taxonomy (GTDB): domain Bacteria; phylum Bacillota; class Clostridia; order Oscillospirales; family Oscillospiraceae; genus Faecousia. Next base: position 32,103 of record JAZOBI010000094.1, read on the forward strand.
AATTTCCATTGGTTTCTCCTTCCCGATGTAAATTGTTGTTTACACATACACCCTATGGCGATATTGTAGGGCGGGGGCTTGCTCCCGCCGGGCATTTTGTGATACAAAATGCCGTGCCGTAGGCACAATGTGTTTATTTTCCTTCGGAAAATCCGAAAAATGTACC
>JAZOBI010000095.1:0-18481 GCA_045595885.1 Faecousia sp.
ACCCTGTACATCGCCATTACCGAGTACAAGTACTCCGCTTCCTGGACCGAAGGTCTGTATGAAGAAGAGTACGATATGTACGACTTCGAGAACTACACCATCTTCACTGTAAATGGCGAGACCCTGTCCGGCCTTTACTACGGCGCTGTTGAAGTGGTTGAAGGCGAGACTTATACCTTCTCCTGGGAACAGAACGAGGATTCCACCTATGGTTTCCTGGCCAACCTGAACCTGAGCTACACCGACGAAAACATCCCCGTGGTCGGCATTGATGTTCAGTTTACCCGCGATCATCTGCCCATGAACACCGTGGAGATCCCCGCAGGTGAGACCGTTACTTACCTGGTTTCCACTTTCACCTTCGAGGGCTATGTTCTGACCATCACCGGTGAGAACTTCACTGTTTCTTACCAGACCTATGACTACAGCACCTGGGACTTTGTATCTGTGACCCTGGAGCCTGTTGACGGCGTGGTTGAACTGGATGTTGGCACCGCTTACATTCAGGAGTTCCAGATCACCAATACCGGCGCTGAGGCTGCAACCGTCGCTCTGGATTGCTACGCACCTCTGGGCGGTCTGGCTAACCCCTATATCGTGGAATCCGTAGAAGATGTTGAGGCTACTATTATGCCCGACTCCGAGGGTTACATCTACTTCAAGTGGATCGCTACCGAGGTTGGTACCATTTGGGTTACCCCCGGCGACTACTACATCAGCTTTGAGAACCTGACCACCGGTGAGTACGGCGGCTATGACGACAACTGGGAGAACTACTTCGCTTATGTGGAAGAAGGCGACGAGCTGCTGATCGTGCTGGGCGGCTATGTGGCAGAAGAGACTGTGGTCAACATGGAACTGCTGAACTACAGCTTCGTTCCCGGTTATCGCGCCGGTTCCGAAGAGAATCCCATTGAGATCGATCTGCTGGAGCCCCTGAATGCAGACCTGTACAATGAGACCATTTACTACACCTGGACTCCTGCTGAGGACATGACCATTACTCTGACCTTCACTATGAAGTACAACTGGAGCAGCAATGTTCCTGTCATCACCTTCAACGGCGAAGAATTTGTTTGCGGTGTTATCGACACCACCGGTGCTGAAATTGCTGTCAGCGATGAGCTGACCGTTACTGGCGGCGAGCCTGTCATCATGGTTCTGAGTGCTGTGGCTTCCACTTACGGCACTCTGCAGGCCACCGTGGTTGAGACCACCGAGCCCGAACCCGAGCCCACCGAGCCCGAACCCGAGCCCACTGAGCCCGAACCCGAGCCCACTGAGCCCGAACCCGAACCCGAGCCCGTAGGCGCTGCTGTTACCGTTGGTTCCATCAATGCCAATGTTGGTGACGAAGTGACCGTGGATGTCACCATCGAAGCCATCACCATGTCCGCTTTCGGCCTGACCGTCAACTTTGACGCAGAGGCTCTGGAGCTGACTGCTATTGAAAAGGGCGAATCCATTAAAGACTTCATGGGCTTTGTTGGCAACAAGAAGAACGGCACTATTACCGGTTTCCACACTGCAGATGTGGTGGATGTTGAGGGCGTTCTCTTCACCCTGACCTTCACTGTTCTGGCCGATGGCGACCACGAAGTCAGCCTGACCATCGACAGCTTCAACATGGCTGATCAGTCCGAAGTCGCTGTCCATGGCGTTGCCGGCACCATCTCCGCTCATACCTTCGATGCGGGCGTGGTTACCGCTCCTACCTGCACCGAGCAGGGCTACACCACCTACACCTGCACCGGCTGCGGCAAGGTCACTGTTTCCGACTATGTTGACGCTCTGGGTCACACCCTCGTTACCGACGAGGCTGTTGCTCCTACCTGCACCGAGACTGGTCTGACTGAAGGCTCTCACTGCGAGGTCTGCGGTTATGTTGAGATCGCACAGGAAGTTGTTGAGGCTACCGGCCACTCCATCGTTGTTGACGAAGCTGTTCTTCCTACCTGCCAGGAGACTGGTCTGACCGAAGGCTCTCACTGCGAGAACTGTGATTATGTCGAGGTCGCTCAGGAAGAAATTCCCACCGTGGAGCACGAGTATGTTGACAACAGATGTATCTACTGCGGCCAGTGGGATCCCAATGCTATCATGCTGGGCGATGTCAATGGTGACTTCGAAGTGAACTATCTGGATGCTATGCTGATCGCTATGTTCTACGTTGGTGACATCGATGAAGCCGCTGATGGCTTCATTGTTGGCGCTGCTGATGTCAATGGCGACGGCGCTGTCAACTACCTGGATGCCATGCTGATCGCTATGTTCTACGTTGGCGAAATCACTGAATTCTAAGAGCTGACACATCTGTCGAATCCAATACGATAAACAAGAACCCTCCGGCTGTGCCGGAGGGTTTTTCCTGTTTTCGGTGTTACAGAATAATAAAGGTGCAGCTGCCGGGTTGGATTTCCAGTGTTCCGGCGGCTGTTTTTTTGCCATCCATGGCAGGCAGCGCGTCGTCTTCACCCAACACCAGTTCCTTGCCGTTGAGAAGCATGGTGCGGCTGCGCATACCGGTTTTTCCGGTCAGGGCGTAGACCTCTGCTTCCCTGGGCAGCTCCACGGTGGTGACTTCGTTCCAGGAGTTGTTGATCACCAGGTAGGCGATGCCTTCCTTGCCGTCTGCCCGGCTGTGGGCGAATACATGGGCGCCTTCCCGGATTTGCTCTCCGGAAGCGTAGACAGTGCCGCCCATCAGGCGCTTCCACAGCAGCACAGCGAAGTAGCTGGGTCGGGGATCGAAGGAGCCATGTCTCAGCCAGCCATAGTCGGAGGAGGCCAGGGTGTTGTGGAAAATGACACCATTGGTAATGGTGGCAAATTCACCGATTTCATTGAGCGTGCGGATGACTTCGGCATAGGTGGAGGCCCAGGTGTGTCCACCGGCGCCTGCATCACCGGATTCTGTGACCCACATTTCCCCGCCGGGGCAATACTTGTCGCGGTAAGAGGAGAAACTGCGGGCAGACAGGCCTGCCATGCCCAGATACTGCTCACTCAGGCAGCCCTCAAAAGGGGTGAACGCGGAGGGCATCATGGCAGACATACGCTCGGAAATGCCGTTATAGTAATGATAGCTGAACACATCCAGCGGCTCGGTGCAGCCGTCCATCAAGTCGGCTGTGGTGCAGTAGGTCATGACCGCCGCAATACCGGCGGCATCCAATCCTCCCTTGCCGGCCCAGGGCTGGGGATTTCCCCAAGCATCCACGCTCATGGCAGCAGGATCGGTGTCGGAAGGCCCCACGATCATGCACTCGGGGTAGTTTTCCCGGACCCATTTGTGGAAAATATCCTGATCCCGGCGGAAGTCGGCGGCAGTATAGTCCTTGGGGAAGCCGGTCACGGTCAGCATATTGGGCTCGTTGACGAATTCCACGGCTTCAATGGGACAGCCCAGTTCTTTGCTCAAGGCGAAGATTTTCTCCGCCTGGCTGGGATTCCAGGGCTCGTCGTGGGCGTGCAGGCCATCGCAGTTGGCAACGGAAATCATCAGCTTGCCGCCTACTGCCTTCACGAAGTTGCACAGATGGATCCACTGCTGCTTATGAAGATGATTGAAATAGCCTTCCGGCAAACCGGTTTCATCAAAGTCATAGTATGTACGGGTTGCCCAGGTGCCGGAAACCCGAATCCAGCAGCTGCCCAGCTCATTGGCCAGCTTCATAAGGCGGGGGTTACAGGTGTCGATGGGATCGTACCACTGGTGCATGGAAGCGATGCCCCTGGAAAGATCCGGAGGCGGAACCTGTTCGGTACCGTCAATTTGGGTGTCAGTGTAAGCTTTCCAGAAGGTGCCGCCGGTGACCTCGGTCATTTCCACATTGTAGGAAATCAGCCGGGGATTCATGGTTCGCAGTTCTGCTAACCCGGTAGTTTTCAGCTTGATGTTTTCCATATTGATTCTTCCTTTCTTGTGAATTGCTGATTTGAATATATCACAGCGGATTTCAAATATCAATGCAATTTTTGTTGCAAAATCATCATATTCTGCTATACTGAGAGCAGAAAGGTGGCGATTGTGTGGAAAAAATGGAAACCGCGTATTTTGCGGGCGGATGCTTTTGGTGCATTACACCCACTTTCCGGGAAATGGATGGAGTCGTATCGGTGGATAGCGGATACGCCGGCGGTCGGGAAGCGAACCCTACCTATGCGGATGTAAAAAATCAGAAAACCGGCCACCGGGAAACCATCCGCATTGCGTATTTGCCGGAACGGGTGTCCTTCGAAGAATTGTGCCGTGTGTTTATCAGCAGCGTGGATCCCTTCGATGGCGGCGGGCAATTCATCGACCGGGGTTATTCCTACACCTTGGCTATTTACTATCAATCTGAAAACCAACGGCAGATTGCCGAGAGAACTGTCCGGCAACTGGAGCAAACAGCCCGCACTCCGGTGTATATCAGCATTGAGCCCTTCAGCAGCTATTACAGCGCGGAGGAGGATCACCAAAACTACGATTTGAAGTATCCGGAGGAATTTGAACAGGAGCTGATTGCTTCCGGAAGAATACAGAAGCCCAACGAGAGGGGAGAACATATTTCCGGGATTACGAGTATCGGCTAAGTCGTTGTTATACTGAATTTCTGCCCGGGATCACGGAAAAAGAGAGGCAACTTATCTTCCTGCCTCTTGATTTTGGGGGAAAACATATATAATGGAGTCATGCTGGAGGAAGATGTCCACGGAAATCCACAATATGTGGATCACCGGCCCGGCTTCCCCACAACGGGCAACGGCGTATACATCCCGGTAGGAGATATGACTCTCCGGCAAGAAAATGGTGAGGACCTGTAATGCGCAGGTTCACAACACTGGAATCGAAAGGAAAGAAGATTTATGAAGAAGATTCTTGCGCTCGTATGTGCAATCGCAATGGTTATTAGCATGGCAACTCTCGTTTCTGCGGAAGCCAATGCCAATACTACGGAAGCCGGCAGCAGCAGTGAAAATCCCATCATCATCGAGGCGCTGGAAGACATCCATGTCAGCGCGGATGACAGCGAAGACATTTACTACCAGTGGATTTCTGATGTACAGGGCACCATCGTTGTAGACACCACGAATATCATCATCAATTTCTACAACATGACCAGCGGCGAAATTGGCGAATATGAAGATGACTATATCACCTACAAGATCTATGTGGAGCCCGGTGATGATCTGCGGATTACGGTCATCCCCTTCATGCGAGTGGAATATGACTTTACTTATGAATTGATTTCGGGTTACGTTCCCGGCACTGAACTGAATCCCATTGATGTGGATTTGTTTGGAATCGGTATCGAAGTGGAAATGCACAACGGCTCCATGTTCTATACCTGGACAGCTACTTCCGATGCAACGGTTACCCTGGACTTCACCTTTGCGTACTCCTACAACGATACTGTTCCTGTGGTCTATGTTGACGGGGAAGAATTTGATCTTAGCGTATTCGACTACGATGGCACCGCGATTTACGCCGGCGCACAGCTGGATGTTACGGCCGGTGAAACCATCGTTTTGGAAGTGAGCACCACCGCGTCTGTATACGGCACGCTGCAGGCTAATGTATATGTGCCCGTTGTCCTTGGTGACGCCAATGGCGACGACGAGATCAACTACCTGGGTGCCATGCTGATTGCCCAGTGTTATGTTGGCGATATTACGGAAGAGGACTTGAACGTAGTGGCTTCCGATGTCAATGGCGACGGCGATGTGAATTATCTCGATGCGATGTTGGTTGCCCAGTATTATGTCGGCGACATCGATTCTTTTGAGCAGTAAAATGAGATAAAACAGACAGCGCGAAATGAAAAAATAAGGGATTCGTGTCCCGATAACAGCCGTACTGTTGGAAATCCCCGCTATGGGCATTACCGTAATCGGCAAGAAATAATTCAAAATTTTAGCGCAGTATTAGCGGGAGTGGATATTCCACTCCCGTTTTTGTCAGGAGGATGCTGTGTGCAATTAGGCGGGATGTTTTCGCAGACCGGAGAAATGGGTATCTCAGAAAAAACAAAAATATTTTTGAAAAATGAAAAAAACTATTGACAAATGGATATTGTCGCGTTATAATACTCAAGCGCTTGGACGATTAGCTCAGCTGGCTAGAGCATCCGCTTGACGTGCGGAAGGTCATAGGTTCGAGTCCTATATCGTCCACCAAAAAGAAAACCACACCGTTCGGTGTGGTTTTTCTTTTTGGTATGGTATTTAGATATAGGACTCGGACAGATCAAATGCGGCGCGGATGAGCGCCGCTTGCCGCCAGCTGGATGGCGGCAACACAATGATTGAATCGAGTCCTATATCGTCCACCAAAAAGAAAACCACACCGAACGGTGTGGTTTTCTTTTTGGTGGAGACAACAGGACTCGAACCTGTGACCTCATGCGTGTGAAGCATGCGCTCTAACCAGCTGAGCTATGCCTCCGTTCGGAACAGATAGAATTATACCACACTTCCGGAAAATGTCAACCCCTTTTTTGTGGCGATTGCGATATTCCCAGGCATTCTGCGGTGGGCCTGTATGGATCGCGAAACTATTACAAAAATAAGACGCCACCGGGTGGCGTCTTACTATATTATCCAATCAGCAACACAAATGCCGCCAAAATAATTAAAAAAGCAAAGTTGAAGGCGGAAAACAGCAGTACATACCGGCTCATGCCGCCTTTGTTCTGCTTGGTGTATTCCCGGAAGGTGATCAAGCTGGCCAGGGAGGCGATCAGCGTACCAACGCCGCCGATGTTCACGCCCAGCAGCAGTTCCCGGTAATTGTCCGTAAACTGGCTCAGCAGAATGGCGGAAGGAACATTGCTGATGATCTGGCAGGAAAGTACGGAAAACAGCAGCGTGCTTTTTTTCAGCAACATGGAAAACAACTGGCGAACCGCGTCGATTCGGGCCATATTCCCAGAGAACACAAAGAAAAATACGAAGGTCAGCAGCAGGGGATAGTCCACCATTTTCAGCGCCTTCCGATCCAAAAACAGCAGCGCGGCGGGAATGAAAATCAAGCCGATCCCGTAGGGAATACCCCGGAATACAATCACGATGGCCAAAGCAAACAGCATCAGATACGCGATCGTCCTGCCGACAGGAAGCTTCACCTTCTCATCGGCCATGCTCAGCGGTTCCGGTTTAACGAAAATGAAGCAGCAAACGGTAATTAAGATTACGGCCAACAGGAAGGGCGGCGCCATGATGGACATAAATTCGATGTTGGGAATCTCGAATTTGGTATATAAGTAAAGGTTTTGAGGGTTGCCGAAGGGTGTCAGCATACCGCCCAGGTTGGCGGCGATATTTTGCATGATGAAGGTAAATGCCAGATATTTGCTTTTGCCGGTGGTGGACAACACAAAAATGCCTAAAGGCAGGAAGGTCAGCAGCGCCATATCATTGGCGATCAGCATGGAACCGATGAAGGTGATATACACCAGCGCGAGAATGCTCAACCGGGCGTTGCGGAAGATCCGAACGATCTTTTTGGCAAGAATATAGAAAAATTGAACATTCTTTAGGGCGCAAACCACCGCCAGCACGCAAAACAGGCAGGTAAGGGTTTTGAAATCAAAATAATCCAGGTATGCCTTGTCCGGCGGCACGATGAAGCAGGTAATGGCGGCTGCCGCCATGGCCACAAACATGACTACATTCTTTTTTATCGTATTGCCGGTACGCTGGAACAAATGGCGATAATGCATACAACGACCTCCTTCCAAAAGAGTATTATGAATAAGAATTTCCGGTTTGTCAATGGAAAAACCGCGCAAAGGCGCGGTTTCGCGGGAAATTTACCCGATGGACACAAGATCCACGGTCTGAATCAAACGCAGACCGTATTGCTGAACGATGGAAAGGGCCCTCTGCTCAATGGCGTCATCCAGCAAAAACTCCGGCTGATGGGCATCCCGACCCAAAATCACCGCGTTGCCTTCCTCGGCAACCACCTCCCAAAAGGCCGAATTGGGATAATGGCGATTGCCGGCCAGACCCAAAAGATTTAGCTCCAGGGGAAGATTGCATTGTTTGGCCGCCTGACAAATACGGCGCATTTGGCCTTGGTAAACCTTGCGGTCGCCTACAAAATGGAACAAATCCGGGTGAGCGAAGTAGGTAAACAGGCCGGTGTGCATGGCTTCGATGGCTTGATCGCAATAGCGAATCAGCTTGTTTGCGTCACCTGCGGGAACACCGCAGTAGGGCTCGTCGATTTCGTTGCCGATCATGTGCTGACCGAGGATCATGTACTCCACGCCGTTGTCCCGCAAGAGGGAAAGCATATCGGAGAAGTACAGGGGGTAATACTCTGCTTCCACGCCCAAAGGAATCATAAGTTGGTGTGCAAATTGCTTTTGCATAGCCCGGACAGCGTTGGCGTAACCCGGTAACTCTTCCAATTCCATGCGGAAACTGGAACGGTAGGAGGACGGGAAGGGGTAGGCGGTATGGTCGGCAAATCCGAGAACCTCCAAACCTGCCTGGAGGGCGCAGCGGACATATTCTTCTTCCGTGCCCTGAGCGTGTTTACACCGGGGCGTGTGGGTGTGGTAATTGGCAATCATAAAATCCACTTTCTTTCCGGATAAAAATCTGTTATGATGGGGAAAAGGGGGTACGGTTATGCGATATGAGAACATGGTGCCCGGCATTTTTCTGGCCAGGCCCAACCGCTTTGTTGCCCATGTGGAAATTCAGGGGCAGGTGGAAATCTGTCATGTGAAAAATCCGGGCCGATGCCGGGAACTGCTGCCGAAAGGTGCCCAGGTATGGTGCCAGCGGTCTGACAATCCAAACCGCAAGACAAAATACGACCTCATTACGGTGAAAAAAGAAAACCGGCTCATCAATATGGACTCCCAGGCGCCCAACGCGGCGGCCAGGGAATGGCTGCAGGCAGGGGGCTTGGGAGAAATATCGGAGTTGAGAGGGGAATATACCCACGGGGATTCCCGCTTCGATTTTTCCTTTGTCAAGGATGGTCGCCGGTGCTTTCTGGAAGTCAAGGGTGTTACGCTGGAGCATGACGGCATTTGTGCCTTCCCGGACGCGCCAACGGAGCGTGGAGCGAAGCACCTGCGGGGACTCACAAATCTGTCGCGGGAAGGATTTGGTGCCTATGTGTTGTTCGTCATTCAGATGGCGGATGTGGGATATTTGCGCCCCAACGACACCCCCGACCCCGATTTCGGTACCGCGCTGCGGGCGGCGGCATCTGCCGGTGTGCGGGTGCTGGCGGTGGATTGCTCTGTGACAGAAAACAGCATGGTCATCCGCGACGCGGTGGAAGTCCGCTTATAATTCGTCGTTAATTTGCTGGAAGATCCGGAAAAATTCCGCGATGTGCCAGCCGTCCACCAGGGCGTGATTGCATTGAATGTGCAGCGGCATCATGGTTTTTTCGCCCTCGGGAATATATTTTCCGAAAATGATCCGGGGATTGCAATCGCCGGGACTGGGAACAGGCTGCACCACCTGGGTAAACGCCACCCAGGGCACGCAGGAAGTGAAAATCAGCCCGGTTTCGTCCTCGTCGGGATTGACGAAGCCGGAGAGTTTTTTAGCTTCTTCCTGCCGGGCCCGGGCATCCACCAAAAAATCTGCCATGCTCATTCGGGTTTCCGTGTAGCAGTTGCAGAAAGTGTGATCCTCCCGCGCCACGGTGTAGCCAATGTTGCAGTGGTCGAATTCCACGATATTTCCGTCCATGATCCGTTGCCGCAGCTCTGGAATGGCATTTACCGCTTTGGCGGCCGCCCACAAAATGGCGTGAAAACCGGAACCGCCATGGTCTTTCGCGAAACGCAGCAGTTTCGTCACATCCACATTGGCAGTTAGCCCCAGATAGGGGAAGGCCATGGCCCCGAAGTATTCAAAATGGCTCCGCCGGGGATAAGTTTTCAGATCAATGATCTTTCTCATAGTGCCTCCAGAAGCGCTTCCAGCTGGGACAGCGCTTCAATTTCATAGTCGGGGCAGATGCCTGTGCGGTTGACCTTGCGGCCGGGATTGAACCAGCAGGTGCGCAGCCCCGCGTTGATGCCGCCCTGGATATCGGATGTGAGGCTGTCGCCTACCATAATGGCTTTTTCCAGGTCGAAGTTGGGAATTTGGTCGAAACAAAGGCTGAAGAATTCTCTGGAAGGCTTGTTGGCGCCCAACGCTTCCGATACAAATGCTTTCTCGATATACTGATTCAGACCGGAGTTTTCCATTCTGGGGGTTTGTACCGAGGCATTGCCGTTGCTGGCGATGAACAGACGGTACTTGCCCGAAAGCCGCGCGACTGCTTCCTCCGCACCGGGGAGGTAATCGTGGGTCAGTGCCAGCTGGGAAAGGTAATAGGCGGCGCAAACTTCGCCGTCCACTTTCTTGCCCAGTTCCTGAAACAGCACCTCAAAACGGCCCTCATTCACCTGCTTGCGGGTCAGTTGACCCTGTTCCAGCAAACGCCAATGGGCCTGGTTGATTTGTTTGTACATTTCCACAGTATCTTCTGTGGGCTCCACGCCGAAATGCCACAGGGTGTTTTGAAGGGCGATACGCTCGGCACTATGAAAATCCAGGATGGTATCATCCAGGTCAATAAACAGAAATTCAATCATTTCGATTTCTCCTTGCGATCTCGTTGGCAATCCGGGCGAATTCCGGGATGGATAGGGTTTCGCCACGGATATTGGCATCAAAACCTGCCGCTTCGATGACCTCTGCCGCGCCGGTCTTACCCAACTCCGGGAATCCGGAGGCCAGACCGTTGGAGAGTTTCTTGCGCCGCATGGCAAAACTGGCGCGCACCAGCCGGAAGAAAATTTTCTCGTCCAGGATATCCCAATTTCGCTCCCTGCGCACCTGCAGCTGAATCACAGCGGAGGTGACCTTCGGCTGCGGCATAAAGCAGTGGGCAGGTACATCAAACAGAAGCTTCGGCTCCGCGTAATACTGGCAGAATACCGTAAACGCGCTGTAATCTTCGCTGCCGGGCGCGGCGGCGATGCGCTGGGCTACTTCCTTTTGCACCATGACGGTAACGGAGTCGAAGCAGTCCGCTTCCAGCAGCGCTGTCAAAATAGGGGAGGTGATGTAGTAGGGAAGGTTGGCGCAGGCCATGGGCCGCAGGCCGGCAAATTTTTTTGCGACCAGAGCCGGGATGTTCTGGTTCAGCACATCGTCCCAGATGATCTCCAAATTGTCAAATTCGCCCACGGTTTTCTCCAAAATCGGGGCCAGACGCTTGTCCAGCTCCACGGCGCAGACCTTCTTTGCCCGCAGGCAAACCTGCTGGGTCAGCGGCCCGATGCCGGGACCGATTTCCAGAACGCCGGCGGTGCCGTCCACACCGGCGTCCTCCGCGATGGATTCGGGAACCCAGCGCTGCGTGAGGAAGTTCTGACCCTTGGCCTTGGAAAAATGGAAGCCATGCTCTGCAAGCAGAGGCTTCATCACATTGATATCACAAACATTGATCATATGCATTCCGCCTTTCTTTGGGGACATTATAGCAAGATAAGGAGCATTTTTCAATGCCGGGCTTGACATTTGCACAAAATTGTGCTAAATTTTCTGTGTAAAAGGCTGTGATGAAGACACGCGGCCCCGGTAAGATTCCCAGAGAGGATGTCATTTGGTGCAAGGCGTCTGTAACACTGCCGAGGACGATACCACTTTTGAGCCGCGGATCGGAAATGGTCTGCCGGGTGCGCCCGTTAAAGCGTCAATGAGTGGCTCTGTTCGCAGGGCAACCAGGGTGGAACCGTGGAATACTTTGTATACCACCCCTGATCTTTCAGGGGGTGGGTATTTTTATACCTTTCCCCGAATAAAAAAGGAGGAAAACACTATGGAAAACGAAAATCTGTACACCTTTGAAAACCCCGACTACCGCAAGACCTACTGGCACACCACCTCCCACATCATGGCACAGGCTGTCAAGCGTCTGTGGCCCGAGGTGCAGCTGGCCATCGGCCCTGCCATTGAAGAAGGCTTCTACTACGACTTTGACGCCCCCTTTGCCTTTACTCCCGAGCATCTGGAGAAGATTGAGGCGGAGATGAAGAAGATCTGCAAGGAGCGTATTCGTCTGGAGCGCAGCGAAAAGCCCCGGGCAGAGGCTGTTGCCTACATGGAAAGCCTGAATGAGCCCTACAAGGTGGAGCTGATCAATGATCTTCCCGAGGATGCCATCATTTCTTTCTACACCCAGGGCGAATTCACCGACCTGTGCGCCGGCCCTCATGTGGATCATACCGGCCGCATTAAGCACAACGGCTTTAAGCTCACCAAGTCCTGCGGCGCCTACTGGCGTGGCGACAGCAATCGCAAGATGCTGCAGCGTATCTACGGTATTGGCTTCCCCAGCAAGGAAGAACTGGATGCTTACCTGGAAAAGCAGGCGGAGGCTCTGAAACGTGACCACAACAAGCTGGGCCGTGAGCTGGAATTCTTCACCACCGTAGAAGAAATTGGCCAGGGTCTGCCCATTTTGCTGCCCAAGGGCGCCCGTGTTATTCAGACTCTGCAGCGCTGGGTCGAGGATGAGGAGCAGAAGCGTGGCTATCTGCTGACCAAGACACCTCTGATGGCCAAGCGTGATCTGTACCGCATTTCCGGACACTGGGATCACTACCGTGACGGTATGTTCATCATGGGTGACCCCGATAACGAGGAAGCAGAGTGCTTTGCGCTGCGTCCCATGACCTGCCCCTTCCAGTACCAGGTCTACCTGAACCGCGCCCGTTCCTACAGAGATCTGCCTATGCGTTTGGGTGAGACCTCCACCTTGTTCCGTAATGAGGACTCCGGTGAGATGCACGGCCTGATCCGTGTTCGCCAGTTCACCATTTCCGAGGGCCACCTGGTGCTGCGTCCCGATCAGCTGGAGGAGGAGTTCCGTGGCTGTCTGGAACTGGCCAAGTATCTGTTGGATACGGTTGGTATGCTGGAAAACTGTTCCTTCCGTTTCAGCCAGTGGGATCCTGCCCGCGCCGGCATCAAGTACGAAGGCACTGCTGAACAGTGGAACGAGGCCCAGCGTGTCATGGGTGAGATTCTGGATAATCTGGGTGTTCAGTATGAGGTGGGCATTGACGAGGCTGCTTTCTATGGCCCCAAGCTGGACATCCAGTACAAGAATGTCTTCGGCAAGGAAGATACTATCGTCACCATCCAGATCGATATGCTGCTGGCTGAGAAGTTCGGCATGGAATACACCGACTCCGACGGCCAGAAGAAGATTCCCTATATCATCCACCGCACCAGCCTGGGCTGCTACGAGCGTACCCTGGCTTACCTCATTGAGCGTTATGCCGGCGCGCTGCCTCTGTGGATGATGCCCACCCAGGTCAAGGTTCTGCCCATCACCGACCGCGCGCATGAGTATGCCAAGGAGCTGGCTGCCAAGCTGAACGCTGTGAATATCCACGCAGAGACCGACTGCCGATCCGAGAAGCTGGGCTACAAGATCCGTGAGGCGCAGATGCAGAAGGTTCCCTATATGCTGGTTATCGGTGACCGGGATATGGAAAACGGCACCGTTTCTGTCCGTACCCGCAAGGGTGAGGATCTGGGCGCCATGACTCCCGATGAGTTTATCGCCAAGTGCCTGATGGAAATTGCTATCAAGAGCAAGGAAGTCTAATACAAAACGCAGGCCGCCCTTGGGCGGCCTGTTTATTTTTATCGGAATGCTTGTTTTGTGTGGCAAAGTATGCTACAATGGTCAAAATATCGGGAGGCTGCAGATATGAAAAAGGAACATCTTTCTCATTTGCGATGGCTGATCCCGGTGGCGCTGCTGGGTGCGGGCGCCTGGTTTTCCACGGTGCCCATCGCGGATTTTCTGGCGGCGGCCTGCTTTGTAGGGGCGGCGGTTCTGACGGTTATCTTCCTGCTTCCCATTCTCCACAGGCACCATCCCAAAACGGCGCAGTGGATAGCCCTGACGCTTGTGGTGGCGGCAGTGTTGGCGGTTTTTCTGCTGACGGCTACTGCCGCGCAGATCGCCCAGGCACAGGGAGGGTCGGCGGATACCGCTGTTTTCTGCGTTGTGGTACTGGGAGCGAAGGTCAACGGCACCGCGCCCTCTGATAATTTGCGCTCCCGTATTGACGCGGCCTATGCCTACCTGATTGCCCACCCGGACGCGGTGGCGGTTCTATCCGGCGGACAGGGCAGTGACGAAGAAATTTCGGAAGCCCAATGTATGTTCCGGGAACTGACAGGGAAGGGGATTGACGGAGAGCGGCTGTGGCTGGAAGAAAATGCCGCCTCCACCTGGGAAAACATTCAATTTTCCCTAAATCTGATCGAAGAAAAGACCGGTCAGAAGCCGGATACCATCGGTCTGGTTACCAGCGAATTTCACCTGTACCGCGCCGGCCTGTTTGCGGCCGATTGCGGCGTGAATGTGGCGGGCATCCCGGGAAGAACAGAGAGACCCCTTGAACACATCTACTATTTCCTGCGGGAGATCGCGGGAGTTTGGCACTATTATTTATTAGGAGGACTTTACCATGATTGAAATGAAGTATGCGGATTATGCCTGGGAGCAGACGGCTGCGCTGCTGGCCATCGATTCTCCTTCCGGCTACACGGAAAAGGCTGCGCTGTGGGTCAAGGAAGCCTTTGAAAAGCTGGGCTTTGCTGCCCGTATCACGGTTAAGGGCGGTGTGATCATCGACCTGGGTGGCAAGGAAGAAAATGACGGCCTGCTGCTGGAAGCCCACGGCGATACCCTGGGCGCTATGGTCAGCATGATCAAGGGCAGCGGTCGGCTGAAAATGACTTCCCTTGGCGGCATGAATCCCAACAATGCCGAAGCGGAAAATGTCCGGGTCTACACCCGTGATGGCAAGGTTTATGAGGGAACCTGCCAATTAGCCAATGCCTCTGTCCATGTCAACGGTGATTACTCTTCTGCCAAGCGCAGCTGGGATACGGTGGAGATCGTGCTGGATGAGGACGTGAATTCTGCTGCCGATACCCGCAAGCTGGGCATTGAGGTGGGCGATATCGTTTGCTTCGATCCCCGTACCCGCCGCACCGCTTCCGGCTATCTGAAGAGCCGCTTCCTGGATGACAAGCTGAGCGTTGGCATCCTGCTGGGCTTTGCCAAATACCTGTCTGACAACAAAATCGTGCCTCAGCGCAGGATCTGGGCTCATGTGACGGTGTACGAAGAAGTGGGTCACGGCGGCTCTGCCTCTGTGCCTGCCGGTGTTACCGAGGCTATTTCCGTGGATATGGGCTGCGTGGGCGACGGTCTGCAATGCACCGAGCGGCAGGTTTCTATCTGCGCCAAGGATTCCGGCGGTCCCTACAGCTACCAAGTGGTTGGCAAGCTGATCGCTGCCGCCAAGGCCACGGAGGCGGATTACGCGGTGGACATTTATCCCTTCTACGGCTCTGATGTGGAAGCCACTCTGCGCAGCGGTGTGGATATCCGTCACGGTCTCATCGGTGCCGGCGTATACGCCAGCCATGGCTATGAGCGCAGTCATATCGACGGCGTGCTGAACACTCTGAAAGTTCTCTGCGGCTATGTGAATGTATAAATAACAGCAACGGCCCCGGTTCCTGGAAGGAACCGGGGCAGATCATTGTAATCAAAGGGCGCTGTAACCGTGGGAGTTGATCAAGGCATCCAATTTTTTGCCTTGCTTGCAGTAGGGGCAATCCTTGTATTCATAGCTGGCATAGTCCGGCAGATCATTTACAGAGTAGATGGAACGAACAGGGTAGCCGTCAACTTCGTCCACTGCGCGGTAGATGGAGGCAACACCAGCCACATGGCCGCCGTAATAGTCGATGGTTTCGATGCTGCGCTTGGCAGTATAGCCGGTGGTGACGGAAGCCATCAAAATCAGAACGTGTTTGCCTTTGATCATGGGCTGAATATTATCCCGGAAGATCATATGGGAACTGGAAACAAATTCCGGCTCCACCACATAAATGGTTTGGTGGGCGTTGATGGTCTGGAAACCGCTTTTGGTCAGTTCCTCTGCCACGCAGGTGCCCAAAACGGCAGTGCCGTCCAAACAAAGAATGGTATCTACCGGGGTGTCATTGATGAAGTGGGATACCAGGGAATATGCGGTGGACTTTGCCTCACTCAGCCGGGTTTTCTGGAATGTGACATCAATATAATAGTTGATGTGGCTGTGATTGGTGGCGAAATGGCCCTCCGCGACGCGCAGAGGTACATTACCGTTGCGTTTGGTCAGCTTCTTGAATTCAATCATATACTTGCCCTCCCGGAAATGAATAAAAAAAGAAAAAACGCTTTCGCACCGGCATACAGCGTTTTCTGCCGGCTACGAAAAACGCTTTTTTTCATTATATCGCAGCATTTTTTGAATTGCAAGAATTTTTTTCGGGTGAAACTGCCCAAATATGAACATTATTCTTGTGCATTTTGCTTCTCCAAAAGCATGGGTTCCTGCTTCTGGAACTGGCGGGCGATGATCGCGCACATTTCCTTGCGGTCGATCAGGCCGTGGATTTCCTCAAAGGTAACCCAGCGCGCGCCATCGGTTTCGCCGGGTTGCAACACAATTTGCTCCAGAGGAACATTCTTGCGCAGACAGTAGTAATCATAAAAAGCGGTGCGATCACGGCTGGAACCCAGCAGTTCAAATTCGCTTTCTTCGGCGCGGATGCCGGTTTCTTCAAATAGCTCTCTGACAATGGCCTGGCGGCTGGTTTCACCGGCTTTGGCGGCGCCGCCGGAATTCTCCCAGGTGCCGGCATAGGTTTTTTGGGGAGCCCGTCTGGTCAGCAGAATTTTGCCGTTCCCATCATATACCCAAACGCAGACAACAAGACCGTATTCGCCCTTGTTCCAGCGATCGCCGCGGTGATGCAGCCGTCCGGTAAGACGGCGCTGATGGTCGTAAATGTCATTGTATTCCATTTGCCGTCCTCCTTGTTCTTACAATATAGATAATCATAACATCCTTTTTTTGAAAACGCAATAGCCTGCCGACAGAAACGTGGATTTTTTACGAAGGGTGCAACTTACTGTAGAAATGTACGAAATCGGCGGCTCATTTTAGGTGAGGGGATGAGAAATTTGTGCCAAATGCAAAAAAATCCGAGGAAAATTCCCCGGAAATGCACAAAAAAACATTGACAAATCAAAAACGATGTTGTACAATGGAAGTCCATACTGTGATAGTATGCCCATCTGTCCCCATTCTTATCTGGGGACATGATATCACAGAACTTGGCGGTTGTCAAGAGAAATGTTGGGCGAAATCAACAACGGTTCCTAGCGTATCAAAAAACACACAATTCGAAAGAAAGGCTGTGATGATCCATATGCAAGAAATGGTCCATGACGTAATGTACGGCAAGACCATGCGTAAGTCCTACGCAAAGTACAAGGAGATCCTGGAGATCCCCAATATGCTGAAGATCCAGAAAGATTCCTACCAGTGGTTCCTGGAAGAGGGCCTGCGGGAGGTTTTCAAAGATGTCGGCACAATCACTGACTTCTCTGGTAAACTGGAGCTGAGCTTCCTGGATTATTCCATGAACGAGCCTCCTAAGTACACCATCGAGGAGTGCAAGGAACGGGACACCACCTATGCAAAGCCTATCAAGGTTCGGGTGCGTCTGCGCAACACCGAAACCGACGAAATCAAGGAGCAGGAGATCTTCATGGGCGATTTCCCCGTGATGACCAATGGTGGCACCTTCGTCATCAATGGCGCGGAGCGTGTTATCGTTTCCCAGATCGTCCGCTCTCCCGGTATGTACTATACCCACGATGTGGACAAGGCTGACCAGCATACCTACACCGCCACTGTGATTCCTTACCGTGGCGCCTGGCTGGAATACGAAACCGATAATTCGGATGTATTCTGGGTTCGCATCGACAAGAACCGCAAGCTGCCCATTACCTGTCTGATCCGCGCTCTGGGCGTCAGCTCCGATGCGCAGATCAAGGAGATGTTCGGCGAGGATGCCAGAATTCTGGCTACCCTGGAAAAGGATTCCTGCAAGACCCGTGAGGAGAGCTTGCTGGAGATCTACCGCCGCCTGCGTCCCGGCGAGCCTCCCACGGTGGAGACCGCTGTTGCCCACCTGGAGGGTCTGCTGTTTGACGCGCGCCGCTACGATGTCAGCCGCGTGGGCCGTTATAAGTTTAACAAGAAGATGGAAATTGCCGTCCGTCTGTCCGGCCGTGAACTGGCTGAGCCCGTGGCCGATCCCATGACCGGCGAAATCCTGGCAATGTCCGGTGAGATCATCTCCCGCGTACAGGCCAAGGAATTCTCTGCCCGCGGTGTCAATGAAGCAACTGTCAAGGTCGGTGGTCAGCATGTCAAGGTCCTGTCCAACAACATGGTGGACATGGCTGGCTTTGTGGACTTCGATCCCCGCCAGTACGGCATTCGCGAGAAGGTCAGCTTCCCGGTGCTGAAGCAGATGCTGGAGACCGTCCCTGCTGACGGTTGGGAAGATGCCATCGCTGAGCGTA
>JAZOBI010000096.1:0-3779 GCA_045595885.1 Faecousia sp.
GGCGTCCTCGACGGTCCTACCGCGAAGCGGCATTTTTACAAATGTTCCCATAGAATGCAGCAAAATTAGCCCATCGAGGTCAAATTTTGCCGAAGGACCGTCGAGGACGCCGGTCCCTACAAATGCATCATCGCAGCGATAAACGAAAATTTGAAGGTTGCTGACAGGCTCTGCCCCGGCTGAATCTGCCGGGGCTCACTTTATTTAGGAAGCTGGCGCAGCTTGCAGGCGCAATAGTAGGCCTGCTCAAAATCGCCCTGGGTTCGGTACTGCTCCTCCAGCATAGGATAAGCCCGCTCCAACAGCTGCCGGCGGACACGCTCCATATCCGCCCGGTAATAGATGCATTCCCGGTGGATCTCCTCCAGCAATCGCGCAGCCTGCCGGGCATCTCCAATATTCAGCAGCCGTTCTCCTTCCGCCAGGGCGCACAAAGCCTGCAGATAGCCGTATTCCTGGTCAAACAAGGGATCCGGGCCATGATAATCCGCCAGGATTTCCAGAGTTTGACCAAACCTGCCAAGGCCATAGGCCTGTCTGGCCTGCTCCATGACCCCGGGATTTGGGGATTCCACCGCCTGCTCCTGGAGAAAATAGCTCACGCTTTTATCCAGCCGCTGCGCCAGATACTGCAGGGTTGCCATAGAAGGATTGGCGCTTCCGTTTTCGATCTGGGACAGCATATTGCGGGTGATCACATCGCCGCAAAGCTGCCGCTGGGACAGGCCGGCCTCCAAACGGGCGGCTTTCAGTTTTTCTCCAAGGGTCATAGGCGCCTCCGGGTAAGAATGATTTACCCCATTGTAGCACAGATTGGCGGTAATTTCCAGTGTTACAAAAAATTCATTTGCTATTTTTCCCGGTATGGTTTATAAAATAGGGAGAAACAACAAGTAGGAGGCGCTTCATGGAAAAATTTGATCGCCGTTATTGGAAATCTCAAGCCGGGGAGGCTCTGCGACGGGCATCCTATTCCCCCGGGAAGCTGGCGCTGATCCACTCCGCCGCCAGCGCGGGTCTTGCACTGCTGCTGGCGGCTCTGAGTTTTTATCTGGATCTGCAAATTGCCGACACCGGCGGACTTTCCGGTATCGGCACCCGCTCTGTGCTGGAAACCGTGCAGGTCTTCCTGCAAATGGCCAATGTGTTGCTGCTGCCCTTCTGGGAAATGGGTCTTTTGTGGGCATTTCTCTGTGTGGGCAGACACTGGGAAACGGGTCCCAAAAGTTTGCTGGCAGGCTTTCACCGCTTTGGCCCCATTCTCCGGGGCAAGCTGCTGCAAATGGTGATGCTCACCGGCGCTGCCTGCATCGGTTGCTATGTGGGAACCATCGCGTTCTCCCTTACGCCCCTGAGCAGCGCCTTTTACGAAGCGGCTGAGCCCTACCTGACCGAAGGCGTCCTGGATTATGCGGTAATGATGGAAGATGCGGCCATTATGGCTTCCATCCTTTGGGCGATGCCTTTTATGGCGGTCGGTATGGCTGTTTTCGCTCTGCCGCTGTACTACCGGCTGCGCATGATGGACTATCTGCTGCTGGATCAGCCGGAAAAGGGCGCGCTGTATGCCATGCGCGCCAGCAAAATGATGATGCGCCACAAGCGGTGGCAGCTGTTTAAGCTGGATTTGAGCTTCTGGTGGTTCTACGGGCTGGAAGTGGTCATCAGTCTGGTCTGTTACGGCGATGTGATCCTGCCGGCATTGGGCGTGGATCTGGGAATGTCGGCGGACGCGGCATTCTTCGCCTTCTACGCCCTGGCGCTGGCGTGCCAGGTGGGGCTCTATGCCTGGCAAAAGCCAAAGCTGCTGACCACCTATGGCTATTTCTACAACGAGCTGCTTCCCAAAGAAGAACCGGCAGCCCAATAAAGTGGATTTTGTGAGGTTTCCAATGAACATTATACACATGATCGACGATTACAGGCTCCTTTGCAAGGAAGCGGGCGTTGTGGGGAATTTTGAAGCCTACAAAGCCTATACGGGGAAATACCCCTATTTCTTTCAGGGCGTATTCCGGTATCTATACTGTCAGCCTATGGAAAATCTGAAGCCGATGATCGAAAAGGCTGACTTTCCAAAGCTGCTGCAAACGGCAGAGAAAAACTATGCCTCGGGCATGGTGGATTACACCGTTTCTTCCGCGGAAAAATGCGTGGAAAGCATGAACGCCGACTTTCATTTTACTCTTCTTCTGGGATTGGAATTGTCCAACATCGGCGGCTGCGCCACCCCCGGCGACCGGGAGGATCCATATTTGTATATTGGGTTTGACCGGCCGCTAAGCAAGGAATGGATCGACCTGTTTATTCCCCATGAGATGTATCACATGGTGCGCCATCAAATGACCCGGGATCACGCCCCGGAAACCGTGTTTTCCAGAACCATTGAGGAGGGTCTGGCATCCTATGCGCCTTTATGGGTAAACAAGCTGGAATGGAATCTTTCCAACGTGGCGAAAACGTTGGGCGTATCCCAGCCGCAGGCAGAGCATTTGATGCAAAACACGGCGCAGCTTTTGGATCAGCTGGTTTCCGACGGAAACAAGCCAATCTCCGCCGACACCATGAAAGAATACTTCACCGCCCAAACGCCGGATGCGGAATTTCCTGTGATTGGGTACTATATTGGATTGTATTTGACCCATGTAACCGTAGAAAACGGCAGAAAGTTTGAATCCATGATTTCCATGTCCAGAGAGGAAATCCTAGAAATGTGGTTCCAATAATCAAAAAATCACCGCAGCGCCCAAGACGGGTGCTGCGGTTGTTTTTATGCTTGCTCTGTTCAGGCTTTGACAGTGCCGTCGGGGTTGAACAGCGGCAACTTTTCCAAATAGATGATATCATCGCGGTCGCAGGCATCGCCTTCGGCCAGCACAGCCATGTTGCCGACGATGATGCCGCCGGCCTTTTCCACCAGCGTCTGCAAGGCAATCAGGCTCTCGCCTGTGGAGATCACATCGTCCACGATCAAAATCCGCTTGCCCTGCATCAGCCGGGCATCGTTGCCATCCAGGAACAGATGCTGCTCCTTGGCAGTAGTGATGGAACGGACCGCCACCTCAAAAATATCCTGCATATACAGCTTGGCACCCTTACGGGCCAGAATGTACTTGGCGTCGCCGGCCTGGCGGGCCATTTCATGGGCCAGCGGAATACCCTTGGCTTCCGCGGTGATGATGTAGTCATACACCGGAGCCTTCGCCAGCAATTCCCGGGCGCAGGCCACAGTCAGCTCCTGATCACCAAAGACCACGAAGCCGGCGATGGACAGATTTTCATTCACCGGGCAAATGGGCAGATCCCGCTCCAAGCCCGCAACATGCATGCGATATACCATAGGAAAACGCTCCTTTTCTTTGGGGTTCCTCTAAAAACCCTTCAATTTTCATACTTCATTATAGCCGGCCTCCCCAAAAAGTCAAGGGGAAAGCAATTCCCGGAAACCGGAGGTCATATATTCATTCCCATCGGCATCCAGCCAAAAAGCCTGGGCGCCGCAGCTTTCGGCCAAGGCCTGTCCTTCCTCCAGAGGCAGCAAAAACAGCGCCGTGGACAGGGCATCGGCCAAACCGGAATCGGCGCAGGCCACCGTGACGCTGCGCCAATATGGGGACGGCATTTGGGTTTCCGGGTCAATGATGTGGTGATACTTTTGCCCGGACACCTGGTAAGCCCGCTGGTAATCGCCGCTGGTAACCACCGCGCCGGAAGTGAGGCGGATGGTGTGCAGGTAGCTATCGCCGTCATCCGGGTTCTGGATGCCGATGACCCAGGGA
>JAZOBI010000097.1:0-10775 GCA_045595885.1 Faecousia sp.
GGCAATCCTAATGATCTGCGTACAGTTTCATCGACTTATGACAAAGAGACAAACTGGACCAGCAATTGTTACTATGTCATCAACCCGGAACTGGGCTATTTCGTGGCATACTGGCCCGACGAAGGCTTTTATCTGGTTGCCGCCACAGATACCGATGTCAAAACCTCGGATGTGATCGCCCATTTCCATCTATACTTCGATGCATGGGGTATATCTGCCGGTGAATGATCCTTCTTCTCCATGCACCATTGCACCTACAATGACATACAGATATATTCTCATCTGCCCATTGCATTCGCCATGGGCAGATATTTTTGCACTATTTTCCCGAATGGAAGAACTTTATGACTTTACAAATTCAAATTAAGATGTTATGATATACGGGACAAAATTTGAATACTTTAGGAGGTATTACATTTTGGCTAGAAAATTTAAGACCATGGACGGCAATACTGCTGCCGCCCACGTCAGCTACGCATTTACTGAAGTAGCTGGCATTTACCCCATCACCCCCTCCAGCCCCATGGCCGACAACGTCGACCAGTGGAGCGCCGCTGGCCGCAAGAACATCTTTGGCGACACCGTCAAGGTCGTTGAGATGCAGTCCGAGGCTGGTGCCGCAGGTACCGTTCACGGCTCTCTGGCCGCCGGTGCGCTGACCACCACCTACACCGCATCCCAGGGCCTGCTGCTGATGATCCCCAATATGTACAAGATCGCCGGCGAACTGCTGCCCAGCGTATTCCACGTTTCTGCCCGTACCGTGTCCGCTCAGGCTCTGAACATCTTCGGTGACCATTCCGACGTTTACGCCTGCCGTCAGACCGGTTTCGCCATGCTGGCTGAGTCCAACGTGCAGGAAGTTATGGACCTGTCCGCTGTCGCCCACCTGGCCGCCATCGAAGGCAGCGTTCCCTTCATCAACTTCTTCGACGGTTTCCGTACCTCCCATGAGATCCAGAAGGTCGCTATTTGGGACTACGAAGATCTGAAGGAAATGACCAACATGGAAGCTGTGGAAGCTTTCCGCAAGCACTCTCTGAACCCCGAGCGTCCCGCCATGCGCGGCTCCCACGAGAACGACGATATCTTCTTCCAGCACCGTGAAGCCTGCAACAAGTACTACAACGCTCTGCCCGCTGTGGTCGAGAAGTACATGAACAAGGTCAACGAGAAGCTGGGCACCGACTATCAGCTGTTCAACTACTACGGCGCAAGCGACGCTGACCGTGTCATCGTCTGCATGGGCCCCTTCTGCGACGTTACTGAAGAAGTTGTTGACTACCTGAACGCCCACGGTGAGAAGGTCGGCCTGATCAAGGTTCGTCTGTTCCGTCCCTGGAGCTCCGTGCACCTGCTGAAGGTCATCCCCGCCACCGCCAAGAAGATCGCTGTTCTGGACCGCACCAAGGAGCCCGGCTCCCAGGGCGAGCCTCTGTACCAGGATGTTGTCATGGCTCTGGCCAAGGCCGGCAAGAACGACATCACCGTTATCGGCGGTCGTTACGGTCTGGGTTCCAAGGACACCCATCCTGCCTCCGTCTTCGCGGTTTACGAAGAGCTGGCCAAGGAAGCTCCCAAGCACGAGTTCACTCTGGGCATCGTTGACGACGTGACCAACCTGTCTCTGGAAGAGAAGGTCTCCCCCAACACCGCCGCAGAAGGCACCATCGAGTGCAAGTTCTGGGGTCTGGGCGGCGACGGCACCGTTGGCGCCAACAAGAACTCCATCAAGATCATCGGCGACCACACCGACAAGTATGTACAGGCTTACTTCCAGTACGACTCCAAGAAAACCGGTGGCGTTACCGTATCTCACCTGCGCTTCGGCGACAAGGCCATCAAGTCTCCTTACTACATCAACAAGGCTGACTTCGTTGCCTGCCACAACCCCTCCTACATCACCAAGGGCTTCAAGATCGTCCAGGACGTTAAGCCCGGTGGCGTATTCCTGATCAACTGCCAGTGGACTCTGGAAGAGCTGGAGCATCACCTGGATGCCGCTTCCAAGCGCTACATCGCTCAGAACAACATCCAGCTGTATACCATCAATGCCATTGACCTGGCCATCAAGGTCGGCATGGGCAAGCGCACCAACACCATTCTGCAGTCCGCTTTCTTCTCCCTGGCCAAGGTTATGCCCGCTGAGGAAGCCATCGGCTACATGAAGGATGCCGCTGAAAAGTCCTACGCCAAGAAGGGCATGGACGTTGTCGAGTGCAACTGGAAGGCTATTGATGCCGGCGCTACCGCTTATGTGAAGATCGACGTTCCCGCTGCCTGGGCCAATGCCGAGGTCAAGCCCGTTGAGCTGAATCTGGAAGGCCCCGCTGATACCGTTAAGGTTGTCAAGACCATCCTCAACCCCGTTGGCAAGATGGACGGCTACTCCCTGCCCGTTTCCGCTTTCGACGGTCTGGCCGACGGTCAGTTCCCCCTGGGTGCCTCCGCTTATGAGAAGCGCGGCGTTGCCGTAACCGTTCCTCACTGGGACGAAACCAAGTGCATCCAGTGCAACAACTGTGCTTATGTGTGCCCCCACGCCACCATCCGTCCCTTCGCTCTGACTGAGGAAGAGGTCGCCGCGCTGCCCGCCGGCACCCGTGTCATGGATGTCAAGGCCGGCAAGGGCAAGGGCGTTTACAAGTACACTATGGGCGTTTCTCCCCTGGACTGCATGGGCTGCGGCGTTTGTGTTGGCGTCTGTGCCGTAAAGGCCATCACTATGGTTCCCCAGGAACAGGAAGCTGCCGAGCAGCCCATCTGGAACCACCTGGTTTCCAAGGTTTCCGAGAAGAAGGATATGCAGGACAACACCGTCAAGGGCTCTCAGTTCCGTAAGCCCCTGCTGGAGTTCTCCGGCTCCTGCGCCGGCTGTGCCGAGACCAGCTACGCTCGCCTCGTGACCCAGCTGTTCGGTGACCGTATGTATATCTCCAACGCTACCGGCTGTTCCTCCATCTGGGGCGGTCCCGCTGCCACTTCTCCCTACTGCGTCAACGCTGAGGGTCGTGGTCCTGCATGGTCCAACTCCCTGTTCGAGGATAACGCCGAGCACGGTCTGGGTATGTACACCGCTCAGGCTGTCATCCGTGAGTCCCTGCGCAACAAGGTCGTTTCCGTCATGGAAAACACCGTTTCCGAGGAGCGCAAGGCTGCCTGCCAGGCTTGGCTGGACACCTTCGAGGACGGCGAAGCCAACAAGGCTGCCACCGCCGCTCTGATCGCCAACCTGGAAGCAAAGGTCTGCTGCGACACCGTTAAGGACATCCTGTCCAAGAAGGAATACCTGTCCAAGAAGTCCGTCTGGATCTTCGGCGGCGACGGCTGGGCATATGACATCGGCTTCGGCGGTGTTGACCATGTTCTGGCCTCCAACAAGGATGTCAACATCTTTGTCTTCGACACTGAGGTTTACTCCAATACCGGTGGTCAGGCTTCCAAGGCTTCCAACATCGGTCAGGTTGCTCAGTTCGCTGCCTCCGGTAAGGAAACCAAGAAGAAGTCCCTGGCTGAGATCGCCATGAGCTATGGCTACGTTTACGTCGCTCAGATCGCCATGGGCGCCAACCAGGCTCAGACCATCAAGGCCATCTGCGAGGCCGAAGCTTACAACGGTCCTTCCCTGATTATCGGCTACGCTCCCTGTGAGATGCACTCCATCAAGGGCGGCATGATGAACTGCCAGGCTGAAATGAAGAAGGCTGTGGATTGCGGCTACTGGAACCTGTTCCGCTTCGATCCCTCCAAGGAAACCGGCAAGTTCCAGCTGGACAGCAAGGATCCCAAGGAAGGCTATCAGGAATTCCTGATGAACGAGGCTCGTTACTCCCGTCTGACCCGCGAGTTCCCCGAGCGTGCCAAGGACCTGTTCGTGAAGAACGAAGAGGCTGCCAAGGAGCGTTGGGAGCATCTGAAGAAGCTGGTCGAGATGTACAAGGACTAATCTCTCGTTACCAACCAGATAATGACCGCCCCGGGCAACCGGGGCGGTTTTCCATAGAAAGGAATTTTATGCTCTGCACCGTAATCGACATCCGCGGCGACTACGCCTTCGTCAAATACGACGACACCGGCGTCATCAGCGAGGTTGCCATCGCCCTTCTGCCCTTCGGCATAGATGTGGGCGATCGTCTTAAGTTCGAAAATTTTGAATTCACACTGATATAAAAACAGGGCTGTTCACCGTGAACAGCCCTGTAACTTTATGTCTTTTTTTCCGTCGTATTCTTGCCGGTTTTCTTATTCATGCGTTCTTCCCGTCTTTCCACCCGTTTCTCTTTCCTTGCCTCCCGTTTCAATTTGAAATGGGATACCAATTCCGGCGGCTGGGCCAGAAGTTTTTCCGGATCCACGGATTTCTTATCCAGCGCCATCTGGGTTTTCTCACGAATCAGCGCATAAATCACAGACGCCAGCGGTACCATCAGGAACATACCTACAACGCCCATCAATCCGCCGCCAACAGCCACAGCCACCAGCACCCACATACCGGGCAGGCCCACAGACTCGCCCACCACTCTCGGGTAAATCACATTGCCTTCAAACTGCTGAATGATCAGGAACATGATCACAAACACAACAGCCTGCATAGGATTGCTGACCAAGATAAAGAACGCGCCCAAAACACAGCCAACAAAGGCACCAACCACGGGCACCAACGCGGTTACCGCAATCAACACGCAGATCAGCGGAATATACGGCATTTTCGCTATGGCCATAGCCGGAACAAACAACAACGCCAAAATCACCGCCTCAATGGACTGACCGGCAACAAAATTGGAAAAGGCAGAATTACACATTCTAAGAATCCGAACCACTTCGTCAGCGGTCTTCTCGCTGGCAATGGAATAGATCACTTTTCTGCCCTGCCGGGCAAGGGTTTCTTTCCGGGCAAGACAGTAGAAAGCAAATACAATGCCCACAATGGCGTTAAACGCAATGCCAAACACGCCGGTGACTGCCGATACAGCTTCACTGAAAATGGTCTTGAAACCATTTCCAAGCCAATTAGCGGCTTTCTCAATGATCCCACTCCAATTGAGTTTTTCCAGACCGATATTGGCGGATACCCACTCCATCAGTTCAGGTCGTTCCTCAAGAAAAGCCATGATTGATTCGTAGCTGCGATCAAAGAAAGCGGGCAGCTGACTCAGCAGCAGCTTCAGGGTTTCTTCGACCTGCGGAACCAGAAGCATAAATACGCCCATGACAACAATGCCAATTGAAAGAATGGTTGCGAAAATAGCGGAAATACGGCGCAGCTTTTCACCACGAATAAATTTCAGCCATTTTTCAAAGGCGCGCATGGGTACATTTAAGATAAAAGCCAACACGCTGCCAATTACAAATGGCGCAAAAATACCGGTAAAGACACTCCAGAAGGATTTTACACGCTCCGGCTCATGCAGCACCCAATAAAAGGCAATGCATCCAAGTACACACAAAAAGATTCGAAAGATTGTCTTCTTTTCAATTTTAATCGGATTCATGGCTATCCCCCCTCGTATTTTAATTATAAACAGGTTTTTAAGTATTGTAAAGTAAATTTCTTGTAAATAATCTTGGTTTTTTGTGGGTCTATTCCTCTTTACTCAAACATATGCTTTTTCTGGCAGCACACAGCATCGGAGGGGATCCTATGACAGACACCATCGACGAACGAGCAAAACAGATCGCTGTGTACATGATTGAAACCGGAGCCACCGTACGCTCTGCCGCAAAGCACTTTGGAATTTCAAAATCCACCGTCCACAAGGATCTGCAGCATCGGCTGCCCAAACAAGCGCCGGTACTTTATTCCCAGGTTCGGCAGATTCTGGATCTGAACAAGCAGGAACGCCATATTCGCGGAGGAATGGCCACGAAACGGAAATACAAAGGCGAATAAGCATCGTCCCCGATGATCATTCGGGGACGATTTTCCGTTTTTGGAGGCAAGGTGTATTTTTGGTGAATACTCTGGTTTTTCAGCGGTGTATTCATGCATTTATGTAAAAAATTCACATAAAACAGTTGCCAATTTGAAAATAATATGTTATAGTGTTGCAGAACTGTGCACTACACAGAAATTATTTGGAGGTATTAGAATGTATAACCGCAGCTTTAATTTTTCCGCAGGTCCCGCTACCATGCCCGTTCCCGTTCTCGAAGAGATCCGTGATGAGATGATGAACTACCGTGGCAGCGGTATGTCTGTCATGGAAATGTCCCACCGCTCCAAGGTTTTCCAGGAAATCTATGACAATGCCGAAGCCGATCTGCGCAAGCTGATGGGCATTCCCGAAAACTATAAGGTCCTGTTTATCCAGGGCGGCGCTACCCTGCAGTTTGCCATGATCCCCATGAACCTGATGGTCAATGGCGTTGCCGACTACATCGTCACCGGCGCATGGTCCGAGAAGGCTTTCAAGGAAGCCAAGAAGTATGGTGACGTGGTTGCTGTTGCTTCTTCCAAGGATCGCAACTACTCCTACATCCCCGACTGCTCCGATCTGCCCATCCGTGAGAACGCAGACTATGTCTACATCTGCGAAAACGAAACCATCCATGGCACCACCTTCCAGCAGTTGCCCAACACCAAGGGCAAGATTCTGGTTTCCGACCAGTCTTCCATGTTCCTGTCCAAACCCTGCAACGTTGCTGACTACGGCATGATCTACGGCGGCGTGCAGAAGAACATTGGTCCTGCCGGCATGGCCATCGTCATCATCCGTGAGGATCTGATCCGCACCGACCTGGATCCCAAGATTCCCGTCTATATGCGCTATGACACCCACGCTGACAACGGCTCCATGTACAACACCCCCAACTGCTGGGCTATCTACTGCTGCGGCAAGGTCTTTAAGTACCTGCTGGACAACGGCGGTCTGGAAGCCATGGCTGATTACAACGACCGCAAGGCCAAGGTCCTGTATGACTATCTGGACGAGTCCAAGATGTTCAACGGCACCGTTGATAAGGAGTTCCGCAGCCTGATGAACATCCCCTTCGTCACCGAGTCCAAGGAGCTGGACGCTGAAGTCGTCGCCGCTACCAAGAAGGCCGGTTTTGACAATCTGAAGGGCCACAAGTCCGTCGGCGGCCTGCGCGCTTCCACCTACAACGCAATGCCCATCGAAGGCGTTGAGGCTCTGGTCGAGTGCCTGAAGAAGTTCGAAGCTGAACACAAGTAATTTAGGAGGAATACATACAATGAGAATTCTTGTTACTGACGGTATGGATAAGTCCGCCATGGCCGCTCTGCGCGCCAATGGCCACGAAGTTGTTGAACAGTTCTACGAACCCGCCGAGCTGGGCAAGGCTCTGCGTGATTTCGATTGCTGCGTCGTCCGTTCCGCTACCAAGGTTCGTAAGGCTCAGCTGGAAGAGGCTCGTGGCAGCCAGCTGAAGCTGATCATTCGCGGCGGTGTCGGTGTTGACAACATCGACGTTGCTGATGCTGAGGCTATGGGCATTGCTGTCCGCAACACCCCCAACGCTTCCTCCAACGCTGTTGCCGAGTGCGCCATCGCTCTGATGTTCTCCTGCGCCCGCTTTGTTTCCCACGCCGGCCACACCATGCGTGAAGGCAAGTGGGAAAAGAAGGGCTACGCCAAGGGCTTCGAGCTGGGCGGCAAGACTCTGGGCGTCATCGGCTACGGCCGTATCGGCAAGCGCATCGGCGACATCGCTCAGGGCATCGGCATGAATGTTCTGGCTTATCAGCGCACCTACAAGCCCGAGTACGAGTGCGAAACCATGCACTTCGCCGCTCTGGACGAGCTGTTCGAAAAGTCCGACATTATCGCGCTGAGCACTCCCGCTCTGGGCAAGGCCATTATTGATGCCGAGTCTATCGCCAAGATGAAGGATGGCGTTGTGATCATCAACACCTCCCGCGGCAGCAACATCGACGAAGCTGCCCTGCTGGAAGCTCTGAACTCCGGTAAGGTTCGCGCAGCCGGTCTGGACGTTTGGGCGGAAGAGCCCACCAAGAATGTGGAACTGAGCCAGCATCCCGCTGTTTCCGCTCTGCCCCACATCGGCGCCTCCACCGTAGAAGCTCAGAAGCGCATCGGCTCCGAGATCGTTTCCATCATCGAAAACTTCTAATTTCCGTTTTTGCCCTGGGCAGTTACCTGCCCAGGGCATCTTACTCCGGGGGTATTTCATGTTTGAAATCACACTGCTTGCCATGGGCAAGCTGAAGGAAAAATTCTATATTTCCGCTGCGGAGGAATATGCCAAGCGGCTGGGCGCCTACTGCAAATTCCACCTTATAGAGTTACCGGAAGTCCGTCTTCCGGAAAACCCCTCCCCTGCTGAGATCGCAGTAGGGCTGGACAAGGAGGCAGAAACCATTTTTGCAAAAGTACCCAAAGGTGCCTATTTATGTATCTTTACCCCAGAGGGCAAGGAGCTGTCAAGCGAAGCCTTTGCCGAAAAAATCGCCCAGGTCAAGCTCTCCGGCAAGAGCAGTATGTGCTTTCTCATCGGATCATCCTTCGGCATTTCTCCCAGGGTAAAAGCCGTCGCGGATTTTAGGCTCAGCATGGGACCCATGACCTTTCCCCATCATTTGGCCAGAATCATGGTCTTAGAGCAAATCTACCGTGCCGAAGCCATTCAGTCAGGCAGTAAATACCACAAATGATAAGTTGAGAGTTGAAAGTTGATAGTTGATTGTTTTTGGCTCGTTTCATGAACTATCAACTCTCCACTATCCACTCTAACTTTTTCTTGATATACCTAGGCAGGTGAGGTACTTTGTGTTATTATAATGCTATATTCAGAAAGGAGGCGATGCCATGTCTATTGCCGGCGATCTGATCCGTGGCCACACAGATGCCATCATACTTGCGCGGTTATTGCAGTCCGACAGTTATGGCTACGAGATCAACAAAACAATTTCCACATTGTCTTCCGGGCAATTTGAATTAAAAGAGGCTACCCTTTATACTGCCTTTAAGCGCCTGGAAGAACAGGGATACATCGCTTCCTACTGGGGCGATTCCGGTGCCGGAGCCCGACGCCGATACTACGCCATCACCCCCGATGGCCGCTATGCCTGCCGCCGCTTGCTTGAGGAATGGCAGGAAACCAAACAGATCATGGATCAACTCTTAAGAACGGAGGAAGCCTTATGAGAGATCAATTATGTGAATATGTACGCCTTTTGTTTGCCGGCACACCGGACAGTGAGGATGTGCAGCAGGAGATCCTTCAGAATACCCTGGACCGTTATGACGATCTCATCAAACAGGGTAAATCACCCGAAGCGGCTTATCGGCTGGCCATTGCTGGCATTGGCGATATCAACGAATTTCTCGGTACGCCTGACTCCCCTGCTACGCCAAAGCCCGTGGATGAGGGTTACCGGGGACGTGCGCTGCCATCCTCCAGAAAGAAGATAATGCGCGCGACAGCCATTGGAATGTATATTCTCTGCGTAGTGCCGGTCATCGCACTGGGGAACATTGGGGGCGGCGTGCTTGGGGTCTGCCTGATGTTCCTGATGATCGCCGCTGCAACCGCACTGATCATTCTCGCATCCGACAGCAGTAAAGAAATCAAGTCAGAAGTCAAGAAAACCGATGAACCGAAAACCGAGCTGGGAAAGACCATCAAGTCCATTTGGGGTATTGTCACATTGGCTATCTACCTGGGCATCAGTTTTTGGACCGGTGCCTGGTATATTACCTGGCTGATCTTCCCCATCATGGCTGCCCTGCAGGGTTTAGTCAATGCCATTTTAGACCTAAAGGAGGCGAAGAAACATGAAACGTAATGCCATAGCCCGCATTATCGCATATTCCATTCTTGCTTTGGTTCTGATCGCCATCTTGATTGGCACAATTGGCTTGGAAGGTATGATATTCAGCATCCATATCAACAACAGCGGCACCGTTGTGGAGGACGAAACGGCATTGGAAGCCTCCGGTATCCAAAACATCGAGATTGACTGGGCCGCAGGCTCTGTCGAGATTCGAACTGCGGAAACCGACCAAATCACCATCAGCGAAGTTCGGCCGGAGAACAGCAAATACAAAATGACCTATGAAATCAGCGATCAAACCCTGAAGCTGGAATACGGTAACGGTGTGTTTTCCATCGGCCTCGGAAATCAAAGCATCCCAAGCAAAGATCTGCTCATTACCGTGCCACAGGACTGGATCTGTGAAGAACTGGAAATCGACGGTGCTTCTTTGGACATCAAACTGCAGGACCTTACAGTAGAATCTTTGAACCTTGACGTCGCTTCCTGCTCCTTGCAGTTTTCTGGCAGTGTGGATCACGTGGAGATCGACGGTGCCTCCATCGATATGGAATTCCATTGTACCAACCGGGTTTCCGGCATCGAAGTGGATGGTGCTTCCTGCGAATTGGATCTGACTCTGCCAAAGGATTGCGGTTTCACAGTGAATGTAGAAGGTTTGAGCTACGCACTGCACACCGACCTTTCCCTCACGCAGCAGGGAGATAACAAGATATACGGAGATGGATATTGTAAAATTAACATCGACGGTGTCAGCTGCGAAGTGACAATCCGAGAAAACGAATAAAAAATGACAGCCAGTTGGGTAAACCCAGCTGGCTGTTCCTATTAAAATTCTCCCGCATCAAACATCACTGCTGAAAGCGCGCACAAAGGTGCCGTCTCGCACCGCAGGATCCGTTTTCCCAGCGTGCATACCTGCAAACCGGCATCCATAGCCTCTCGCACTTCTTTCTCCTCCAAGCCGCCCTCCGGGCCCGTCAGCAGGCTGACCGTCCGATATTCTCCACTCTCCAGC
>JAZOBI010000098.1:0-5523 GCA_045595885.1 Faecousia sp.
CCGGGGGAAAGTCCATGGATGGTTGACGGCAGCCTGCAAGACAGTTGGCAATCATCCATCTGTTTTGGTGATGTAAAGAAAGAGCGGAGAGCGAAAGCACTCGGCTTTTCCTGGCAGAAACGGACTTGAAAGGCCGTTAAGAAAACATGCCGGTGGCGTGTTTTTAGGCCGTGGGAAAGTCCATGGATGGTTGACGGCAGCCTGCAAGGCAGTTGGCAACCATCCATCTGTTTTGGTGATGTAAAGAAAGAGCGGAGTGCGAAAGCACTCGGCTTTTTCTGGCAGGGGCACTAGGACTTGAACCCAGAGCCTACGGTTTTGGAGACCGCCGCTCTACCAATTGAGCTATACCCCTATATATACAAGGCGGAAGGCCTAAAACATCTGGTGGGCCTTCAGGGATTCGAACCCGGGACTATCCGGTTATGAGCCGGAGGCTCTAACCAACTGAGCTAAAGGCCCATTCGTTACGGGTGCGAAGCACCATCACGCAGGTTATTGTATCATTTTCCCTTCAGCCTGTCAAGCTTTTTTTGCAGAAAATGAGGGCCTTTTTTGGCCCTCATTTCAATTCCCATTCCTTAATCTGGCTGGCCTTTTCATACAGCCGCAGATAGCTGTCGTAGCGGCTGGGCTCAATTTGCCGCTGCGCTACCGCATCCCGAACAGCGCACCCCGGTTCCTTGCGGTGGGCGCAATCATGAAACTGGCATTTTCCAATGTACGGGCCAAAATCCGGGAAGGCAAACTGCAGATTTTCCTTCAGAATAATCTCCATCTGGTCCGTATCAAAGGCAGAAAAGCCCGGTGTATCGGCCACATAGGTATCATCCTCCAGCCGGTAAAGCTCCACATGACGGGTGGTATGACGACCACGCCCCAGTTTTTCAGACACTTCGCCGGTGGCCAGGTGCAGCCCTGGACACAACCTGTTTAAGATGCTGCTTTTTCCTACGCCGGAGTTTCCGGTAAAGGCCGCCAGTTTTCCCTTCAGAAGCCGCCGAAGCTCGTCTACGCCCTCGCCGGTCTCGGCACTGGTATGAATGACCGTAAAACCTGCATGGCTGTAAACGGCGCCCAGATCCTCAGCCGGGTCCAAATCGCATTTATTGATGCACAGGCAGACCGGCACCTCCTGATCGCCGGCGATGGCCGCCACACGGTCAATAAGGAATGGTTCCGTCACCGGGTTTACATTGGCAGCGAAAATCACCAGCAGATCCACATTTGCCACAGCAGGCCGAATAAAATGGTTTCGGCGAGGCAGGATTTTTTCCACCATGCCTCTCCCCTGCTCCATGGAAATCTCTACGATATCGCCGGTTAAAGGAACCTCCGCCCCCCGGCGAAGATGGCCACGGCCGCGGCAGGTAATCACACCACCCGCGGTTTGCACATCATAAAATCCACTTAATGAGCGCAGGATGCGCCCTGTATCCCGTTTATTCATCGGCACTAAATCTCACTGTAATGGTCTGATAGAACACACCATCCACATACACACGGCACTCCACCGTACCAACTCCGGAAAGTTGCACGGTGCAAACCGTCTGACCTGCCTCCACCACATAATCCAGCAGCAGGAAATCGCCATCGGCAGATACCACGGACAGCAGATAGCTTTGGTCGGATTCCGGGAGGTTTTCGATTACAACATCCACCGTTACAGAATCTCCCTTCGGTGAATTGCCATTGGAATAGGTGATGATTATGGTGGTATCAATGGGAACTTCCTGTCCTGCCGCCACCGACTGGTCAAGTATGGTGTTTTCAGGCTGCTCGCTATCCATTGGCACCCACTGAATATTGGTAAAAGACGTACGGCTCATGCGGGATTGAGCGCTGCTCAAAGCGGTTCCCACCAGACTAGGCATCACATCGGTCCTTACTCCCAGGCTGACCGTCAAAACCACGCGATCGCCTTCTGTCAGCATGGAGCCTTCTGCAGGGTCGGTGGAAATGATGCAACCAGCACTAACCGTACTGCTGTAATCCTCTGTCAACTTGATAATCAAATTCAATTTTTGATCATTGAGCCACTGCTGGGCATACTCGGAAGTATGACCTGAGAGGTTAATCAATTCCACGCTGTTGCTGGCGGGCTGTTCTCCCAGACTAACCGTTACAAACACTTTGGAGCCAAATGCTTTTTCCTCGCCGCCCTGGGGCTCCTGGCGCATGATTTGGCCTTCCGGAAACACATCACTATAGGCACTTCCCTGCACCACAATTTCCACTTCATCGTATTCCGGTAACCGGGAGTAATACATCCCCACCAGGCTGGGAACAAAAACGGTGGTATTTTCGTCCCCTTGACGATCGTCGCCCAGCAGTACCACCGATATCACAATGGCCACCAAAATGAGCAGCACACAAAGGGCAATGACAACAATGGATGTCACGCTTCCCCGTTTTCGGGCATTTGGTTCCACGCCTTTGCGTTTCCTGTCGGAACCTTCCGCAGGCTTGGGCGCCCGCTTTTTTTTAGCGGGTCGGTCAGCCACAGCGGCATCCACAGGCTCTTCCGGGGCGGTGTCGGTATTTTCTGAATCCTGCGCCACTACTGCCGACCGCAGCACGGTAGTGGGGTCTTTCCGGACTTCGTCCATATCGCGCAGCATTTGAGCCGCATCGATATACCGATCCCCGGGGTCTGTGGCAATGGCTTTGAGAATGATCTGTTCCAGAGCCTTGGGAATAGCCGGATTCATATCCGACGGTTTCACCGCGCCGCCGTTGATATGCTGAATAGCCACAGAAACAGGCGATTCACCATCAAAGGGCACCCGGCCGGTGATCATTTCATACATCACGATACCCAGAGAATAGAGGTCTGAGCGATTATCCACCCGACCGCCTTTGGCCTGCTCCGGGGAAATATAGTGGACCGAGCCCAGCGCTTCTTTGGTCATGGTATTGCTCTGGGACATCATACAGGCAATACCAAAATCGGCCACTTTCACCGCGCCTGTTTTCAGCACCATCACATTATGGGGCTTAATATCCCGATGCACCAGTCCCTTACTGTGGGCATGATCCAACGCTCTGGCAATCTGCATGGCAAAATGTAGGGTCTCCTTCCAATTAAGCACGCCCTTTTTTGCCATATACTGCTTGAGGGAAATACCCTCAATCAATTCCATAACAATATAGTCTTCATCCGAATCCATGGACACGTCAAAAACAGAAACAATGTTGGGATGCCCCAGCATGGCAACTGCCTGGCTTTCCGCATGGAAACGGCGACGAAAATCCGCATCCTGCAGGTTTTCGTCCTTCAATATCTTCACGGCGACCAACCGGTTTAACCGGTGGCACTTTGCTTTATATACCACAGCCATGCCGCCGGAACCGATCACTTCCAAAATTTCGTATCGGTTATCCAGCATTCGGCCAATATATCTGTCCATATTTCAACTCCTTTCGCCACTGTGTTACAACTGCACCAAAATGCAGGTCACATTGTCCGGAGCTCCGCGATTTTTCGCGACCTCAATCAGTTGACGGCAGCAATTCTGCCTCTGGGTTCCATGGACATATTCAAAAAGGATCTCCTGGTCATCCACCAAATTGCTCAGGCCATCGCTGCACAGCAGCAGACCTTCTCCCCGTTGGGCATCCAGATGGAACAGGTCGCACTGAACTTCGTTTTCCGGGCCAACAGCCCGGGTGATCACGTGCCTGCGGGGAAAGGTTTTGGCCTGTTCCGGTGTCAATTCGCCCCGCTGCATCATCATCTGCACCAGCGAATGGTCCACAGTAATTTGCCGTACACCATTTTCCCGCAGATGATAGCATCGGCTGTCGCCCACATTGACCACGGTGATCTGTTTGCCGCGGATCAGCGCCGCCACCAGCGTGGTGCCCATGCCCGTATATTCCTCGGATTGCATGGCCCGGTCATGAATGGCAGAATTAACCGCCTTTACCGTGTTTACAATCAGTTGGTCCGTGTCCTCCTGCGACAACGCAGATCGCCAGTTTTCCAGGATTCTCTGACAAAACACATCGACGGCCATAGTGCTGGCAACATTACCGGATTTGGCGCCGCCCATACCGTCGCACACCACGCACAGCAGGCTGTTGCGGTCCAATTCCTGGATTTTGAATGCGTCCTGATTTTGCGGACGAACGCAGCCCGGATCCGTCATACCCCAGCTTTGCATTGTGTACTCCTTTCGTTATTCCTGTGTCTGCGCCGCCTGTCTGGCGTGTTTCCGACGAAGCTGACCGCAGGATGCGTCAATATCTCCGCCCAAAGTGCGGCGGACCGTGGCGGTAATACCGCCATCTTCCAAGATTTTCTGGAACCGCGCCACCGCTTGCTTGGAGCTGGGCTTCAAAGGGCTTTCCTCCACATGGTTCAGCGGAATCATATTGATATGGGCCGGCAAACCCTTCAGCCGCCGCAGCAGTTCTCTTGCATGATCTTCCGAATCATTGACACCTTCGATCATGGCATACTCAAAATGAATCCGCCGGGAAGTCGCTGCATAGTAGCGCCGGCAGGCATCCAACAGCACATCCATGGGATAAGCCTTGTTCACAGGCATAATCTTGCCCCGGATGGCATCATTGGGGCCATGCAAACTGATGGCAAGGCTAATTTGCAGCTTTTTTTCCGCCAAGGCGTCTATTTTGGGCACAAGGCCGCAGGTGCTGAGGCTGATATGACGCATGGAAATGTTCATTCCGTCCTCGCTGTTGACCAATTCCAAAAAACGCAGCACATTGTCATAATTATCCAGAGGCTCACCGATACCCATCAGAACGATGTGGGAAATGGGCAAGCCGGAATCGATCTGTGTAAACAGCACTTCATCGAGCATCTCGTAAGGTTCCAACCGACGTACCAGGCCACCGATGGTAGAGGCGCAAAACGCACATCCCATGGCGCAGCCCACCTCAGTGGAAATGCAAACCGTGTTGCCGTAGTGATAGCGCATCAACACCGTTTCCACGCAGTTGCCGTCGGACAGCTGCCACAGATACTTAATGGTGCCATCCTTTTTCGACTCCTGCTTACGCACCACTTGCGGGGCGTAAATGGGGAATTTCTCCGCCAGCATTTCCCGCAACGTTTTGGGCAGGTTGGTCATTTCCTCATAACCGCGGACACCTTTATGGAGCCATGTATAGACCTGCTTGCCCCGAAAGGCAGGCTGATTCAGCTCTTTTAACTGCGCCGTCAGTTCCGGCAGCGTCATGGATTTGATGTTCATGCTTTCCTCCGTAAACGGGCGATAAAGAATCCGTCGGTATCGAACTGGCCGGGAATCAGCGCCAACATTCCCGTTTCATTCACGGGAAAATTGGCAGGCAGCGGCAGCTTTTCCAAATAAAAGTCCGTATTTTCCCGCAAAAAGGCTTCCACAACGCCCTCATTTTCCTCACGAACCAGAGTGCAAGTGGAGTACAGAAGCAGGCCTCCGGGTTTTACATACCGGGCCTGGTTCTTCAAAATGGAAAGCTGCAGCTGGGGTAGTTCCTTCATACTGTCCGGGTCCTTATAGCGTATGTCCG
>JAZOBI010000099.1:0-6439 GCA_045595885.1 Faecousia sp.
CTTGGCGCAGCCAATCATAGCGCACAACTTGCCCACAAGGGCAATCCTAACTTAGCGTGATACTCCGTTAAGAGTATCACGCTAATGGGTGCGGCCTTTCCTTATTTATTGCGCCATGCTCAGCGGCTTGATAACGCCGCAGACATCGTAACGGGTGTCGTTGCTGTAGGTAAAGAATACCGTCCGATCCACGGTAGCCTGGTCCATCATCAGCAGCACCGTCTGCACATCCGCCGCCGCCACATCCTGCAGATACAGCCGGGAGTTTCCCTCCGGCAGAGGGAAGGTGGGGTCGGAAGTGATGAAAGATACTGCAAAATTGCTGTCGGAGCAGGCATTGACCAGGGCCTTGGCGGTTCTGGCGATGGTTTCCACCGGATCTCCCTGGATCACGATCTGATCGGTGTCCGGATAGCAGAAATTCAGGAACGCCACCTCGTCGAAGCCCATGGCCTGCAGCTCATGGATGATTTGAATCAAAAACTCCATGGTGCCCTCATCGCTGGGATCCAGCCAGTAGCAATAGTCGTCATCCACCCACAGGTAGCCCTGGGGCACCGCCAGACCACAGGATTGATTGGCCAGAGCGAAGGTATAGTCCCGGAACGCCGGCAGACGGGCAATGGCATAGACGCCGCTTTCATTGATGGCCTCAAAAAAGGCGTCCATGGTGGCCATATCAAAGCTGGCAGAGCTGCTTCCACATTCGGAAGTATAGTAAAAATAGCCCCAGTAGCCCTTTACATCCAGCATCACCGGCGTGCCTTCCGGCAGCCGCAGGATCTGCTCCAGCACGCTGTCCAGTTCCGTTTGCAATTCCTCCACCGTCACATGGTAGCCCGCGAACGGAATGTCATCATCCCAAATGGAGGGCGTTTTTGTTTCGGTTTGGGTGAAATAAATATCCGGGTGGGTCACCGGGTCCTTTGCCTGGCCGGTTTCTCCCAGGGGCCATTGCTGACTCAGGCCGAAATCCAGGCGCACACCATCGTCGGTATAGATCAAAAACCGCCGCAGCCACAGCACCCAGCACAGCAATACGATCAGCGCCGCCATCACCAAAATCAGCAGCACCCGGAACAGCCGCCGGTAAAACTGCCTGGTTTTATACGTCAATCCCATATGTTTTCCTCCGGGCGCTGAGGCAGCGCCAATCTTCTTTGGCCCGCTGACCGGTTACCGTCAGACCGGCACCTTCCAGAGCAGCAACGACCTCTGCCAACCGGGTATCCAAAATGCCGGAGCAGATCAGCGTGCTGCCATCATCCAGGAAATGGGGCAGCACCGGCGCCAGGCCGATGATCACATCCGCCACGATATTTACCAGCACCAAATCGTAGTGATTTCCTGCCAGATGCCCCATCAGCGCCTTGTCGGCGGTAACATTGCCGGTCAGGGCGGTGAATTCCGGGGTGGCGAAACCATTGTAGGCCGCGTTTTCCCGGGCAATTCCCTCCGCCTTGGGGTCGATGTCCACGCCCACGGCGGTTTTGCCCCCCAGCCGCAGGGCGGCGATGGAGAGAATCCCGCTGCCGCTGCCCAGATCCAGGCAGGAGAAGCCGGGCTTCACGATTTCTTCCATGGTTTCCAGCACCATTTGGGTGGAGGGGTGGGCGCCGGTGCCGAATGTCAGGCCGGGATCCAAAATCACCGGCAAACGGTTTTCAAAATCCCCGTCCGCCAGCCAGTAGGGCAGCACCACCAGGCGCTGACCCACAAACTGGGGCGGATAGTTTTCCTTCCAGCTTTCTTCCCAATCCGTCTCCGGCAAAGCCTTGGCCGTCATTTCCAACTGCAGCTGATTCAGCAGCGCCCGAAGCAGGGCCATGCCGGCCTCATCCGTGTCTTCCAAATACAGCTTGATGCAGGATAAACCCTGCAGCTTTTCCTGCAGCGATTCGTCGATATAATCCCAATAAGCCCGGTTTTCTTCCAAAAAGGACTCAAACTCCGTCTGATCCTCCATCACCAGGTCCGAAAAACCGCCGGCGGTCAGCTTTGCCGCCACATCGGCAATATTGTCCGGCCGGGTGGAAACCGAAATTTCAAGCCATGCCATACGCGATTCCTCCTGAAAGCATACATTTCTTGTATTGTACCGCAAAAACCGCCGTATGGCAACCGGTTTTTTGGGCATTGCTATTTTTTCCGGAATGATATATAATAAGGCGTGACGCTATGTTGCTGCGATAAATGGTTGTTTATGCGATTAGCGGCGCTGTAAACAACCATTTTCCGTTGCAAACCCCGTAAGGAGACCTGATTCATGTATCAAACCCTGGAACTGTTCCCCGGCATCACCCTGCGCTGCATTCGTGACCGCCGGTTTAAGCAGGGCGCCCTGAGCATTCAATTCCTGCGGCCCATGTGCCGGGAGGAATCTGCCCGGAACGCTCTTTTGCCCGCGGTGCTACTGCGGGGCTGCGAAAGCTGCCCCGACTTAATGCAGATCACCCATCGGCTGGATGATCTGTACGGCGCTTCCGTTGGCACCCTGGTGCGCCGCATCGGCGATTATCAGACCACCGGCTTCATTTGCGGCTTCATGGAAGACCGCTTCGCTCTCAGCGGCGACGAAATTTTTAAGCCCATGGCCCAATTTGTGGGGCAGCTGCTGCGGCCCGTCACGGAAAACGGCGGTTTCCGCAAAGAATATGTGGAAAGCGAAAAGCGAAATCTGATCTCCGCCATTGAATCCACCCGCAGCGATAAGCGCTCCTATGCCGCCACCCGGCTGCTGGAAATCATGTGCCAAAAGGATTCCTTTGGCATTCCCCGGCTTGGCGACGTGGCCCAGGTGGAGGAAATTGACCAGCACAATCTCTACGCCCATTTCCAAACGTTGCTGGAAGAAAGTCCGCTGGAGCTGTTTTATGTGGGCGCTGCCGACGCCGAAGCGGTGGCGGCGGTGCTTTCTCCCATTTTTGCCGGACTTTCCCGGCAATGTAAGCCTCTGCCGCCGCAGACCCCCTTCCAGACCTGCCCGGGACAGGACGAAACGGAAGTCCAGGATATCGCCCAGGGCAAGCTGAGCCTGGGCTATTACACCCCCATCACCAACCAGGATCCCCGGTTTGCCGCCATGCAGGTTTGCAACGCCATTTTTGGCGGCGGAATGACCAGCAAACTCTTTGCCCAGGTTCGGGAAAAACTGTCCCTTTGCTACGCCATCGGCTCCAGCTATTATGGCTCCAAGGGCATCCTCACTGTCAACGCCGGCATCGACTCCCGGATGGAAACCGCCGCCCGGGAAGCCATTTCCGCCCAGCTGGACGCCTGCCAGGCAGGAAACATTACCCCGCAGGAGCTCAATGCCGCCAAGGAATCCATTTTATCCAGCCTGCGGGCCGTGTACGACAGCCCCGGCGCCATGGAGGGCTTCTTTGGCGTGGCCGCCCTGAACGGGCTGAACCGGACCCTGGAGGAATATGCCAGCCAAATTCGGGCTGTGGGGGTGGAGGACGTGATGGCTGCCGCCGGCACCGTTACTTTCCACAGCAGCTTTTTCTTAAAGGGGGAGGGCCATGCATAAAGAGTACTACGCCGCTTTGGACGAAACCCTTTTTTCCGGAAAACTCACCAACGGCCTGACCGTTTTGGTGTGCCCCAAACCCGGATTTTCCCGGAAAATGGCCTATTTTGTCACGGATTTTGGATCCATTCATACCGATTTTACCCTGGATGGTCAAGCTCATCGGGCGCCTGCCGGCGTGGCTCACTTTCTGGAACACAAAATGTTCGAGCTGCCGGGCCGGGATGTTTCCGGAGAATTTGCCGCTCTGGGAGCCATGGACAACGCCTTCACCAGCTTCGATCTGACCGCCTACTACTTCTCCTGCACGGAGAATTTCAACGCCTGTCTGGAGCTTTTGCTGGAATTTGTATCCACCGCTTACTTTACGGTGGAAAGCGTCCAGCGGGAAATGGGCATCATCGACCAGGAAATGGATATGCACATGGACGATCCGGGCACCCGGGTCTTTGAAAATCTCACCAAAGCCATGTTCCGCAGCCACCCCATCCGGGTGCCTGTGCTTG
Source organism: Faecousia sp. (assembly GCA_045595885.1). GTDB lineage: Bacteria > Bacillota > Clostridia > Oscillospirales > Oscillospiraceae > Faecousia. Next base: position 4,039 of record JAZOBI010000099.1, read on the forward strand.
GCGATCACGAAAGCATCCGGCACATCTCACCGGAAATTCTGGAATTGTGCCACCGGGCCTTTTACAATCCCGCCAATATGCTGCTGTGCGTGGTGGGAGATGTGGATCCGGCGGCGGTTATGGCCACGGCGGAGGCGGTGCTGGGCAAGGAAAATAGCGCCTGCGCTGAAAAAGCCCCGGAAACAACGGAAGAAATGACCTGTCCACAGCAGGAGATCCGGGATGAAATGGACATTTCCATGCCCATCTTCTGCCTGGGCTTCAAAGCCGAGCCCACCGGCCGGGGTGAAAATGCCATCCGGCAGGAATTTGTGGCCGATCTGGCGGCGGAAGCCCTGTTCGGAGAAAGCTCGGCGCTGTATCTGAAGCTGTACGAGGATGGCCTTATCGACGGCAGCTTCGGCGGCGGCTTTGAGACCAGCGAAGGCTGCGCCATGCTGACCTGCGGCGGCGACAGCCTGTATCCGGATCGGATTCTGCCGGAAATCCTCTCCGCCGCGGAGAAAATTGTGGCCGATGGTATTCCCCAAGCCGACTTCCTGCGTATGAAACGCAGCGCCCTGGGTCGCCGCATCCGGGATCTGGACAGCTTTGACGGAACCTGCTTCCGGCTGTGCGCCTACTATCTGTCGGATTACGACTATTTCCGGTTCCCGGAGCTGTATGAATCCATTACCATCTCGGATCTGCAGGCATTTTTGGCCCGGGTCGTCCAGCCCCAGCGCAGCTGTCTTTCCGTGATTTACCCCATTGAAGGAGGAACCATATGATGAATTTCGCACCCACATCCATCGCTTTCCCCGGTCTGGGCATCGAGATCGATCCGCCCCAGGCATTTTCCATCGGCAGCTTTTCGCTGAATCTGTACGCCCTGTGCATCGCTTTGGGTTTGATCCTGGCCATTTTCTACGGCTATAAGCGGGCCAAGGCCTTCGGCCAGAATTTTGACGACATGGTGGATGGTATTTTGTTCATCGTGCCCTTGGCTGTTATCTGCACCCGGGCTTACTACTGCATCTTCAACTGGGAGCAGTACGCCGACAATCCCATTAAGGTTTTCTATATTTGGGAAGGCGGCCTGGCCATTTACGGCGGTGTCATCGGCGCGGCCATCGGCATTTTCATCTATTCCAAGTGGAAAAAAGTCAAAATAGCTTCCGTGCTGGACATTACCGCCCTGGGTTTCCTGATCGGCCAATCCACCGGCCGCTGGGGTAATTTCTTCAACCGGGAGGCCTTTGGCGCGGAAACCGACAGCTTCCTGCGGATGGGTCTGTATAAAATCGTGATCAGCAACGGAAATATCAGCGATTCGGCCACCATGTTCTATTACCATCCCACCTTCCTGTATGAATCTGCGTGGAATGCCTTGGGCTTTGTGCTGCTGCATTTCCTCAGCAAGCGCCGCAAGTACGACGGTCAGATCGCCCTGGGCTATGTGGCTTGGTACGGCCTGGGCCGCACCATCATCGAGGGTCTGCGGACCGACAGCCTGATGTGGGGCCCCATCCGGGTCAGCCAGATGCTGGCAATGCTGAGTTTCCTGGCTGCCGTTGGCGTGCTGGTGTTCCAAATGTTCCGCAGCCATGATCCCGAAAAGCTGCAGGTGAACATCACCAATGCCCGGCTGGCTGCCGCCGCGGAAGCAGCGGAAGCCGAAGCGGAAGAAACCGCGCCCGTGGAGCCTGAGGAGGAAGCGGAAAATGAATAACTTTTTTGACGATTTGGGCGCCGCGCTGAAAAAGACGGCGGACGATGTGCAAACCAGCGTCACCATCGCTGCCCGGGAGCAAAAGCTGCGGGAGGCTTTCCAGAAGCTGGGGCGGCTCCATTACCGGGCAGTTCGACAGGGCTTTGAACCCAATAACCCGGAAATCGAGGAAACCATCTCCGAAATTCAGGCGCTGCAAAAGGAAATCGCGGATCTGCGGGGCAAATAACAAGCACGGGGCGGCGCCATTGGCGCCGCCCCTTCGTTGTGTGTTCATTGTGTACATTTTCGTTTATCGCTGCGGTGATGCATTTGAAGGGACCGGAGTCCTCGCCGGTCCTTCGGCAAAATTTGACCTCGATGGGCTAATTTTGCTGCATTCTATGGGAACATTTGTAAAAATGCCGCTTCGCGGTAGGACCGTCGAGGACCCCGGTCCCTACATGACATTTTCAAACTCCACGATAAACTGCAATTTGCAGCCACGATTAGTTGTTTGGCGTACAGGTAGGCAGCGTAACGAAGAAGGTATTGACGCCGTCCTTGCCCCGGGCCCAAATCTTTCCGCCATACTCCCTGATCAAGCCCTGGGCGATGGAAAGTCCCAGACCGTAGCTGCCATCTCTGCTGCGGGTCTCATCCACCCGATAAAACCGGTTAAAAATGTCTTTGCACTGCTTTTCCGTCAGC
>JAZOBI010000100.1:0-15969 GCA_045595885.1 Faecousia sp.
GGATCCAGGTATACATAGTAGTTAAACAGAACGTCTTCCATGGTCAGAGGATGACCGTCAGAAAACTGAATGCCGTTCTTCAAGACGAAGGTATAGGTGGTGGTGTCGTCGGCATTTTCGACAATGTCATAATCCTTGACAACAACTGCTTCGTCTTCGCCATAAGCGACTTCCACTTCACCGTTGACATACTTACTGGAGAGCATACCGATCTGCGTCATGGCAACGATGGTACCGTCAGATGCGGAGGTGGAGAAGAAGGGGTTGAACAGGCCGTCCAGCTGTTCTGTCATAATAACAAATGCATCTGCTCCGGCGCTGCCACAGCCGGTCATGACAGACACCATTCCTGCGCACAGCACAAGGCACAGGATAATGGAAAGAATTCTCTTTTTCATTTTGACACTCCTAACTTATGATAAATGGGCAGGGAAAACAAGTGGATTATTGTTCTATTGTAACCACACCGTCTGCAACGGTGATATTAATAGCGTCGGGGTTCTCGCCCACAGCGATGCAGGTAATGTCAGAAACATCCACATCCGCATTGCCCATGCCGCACAGCAGGCCGATGGCATAATCGTCCACACCAAAATAGCAGTTTGAGTGGATCTGCAGAAGACCGTTCACGATCTTCACATTGGAGACTACCGCATCGCCGGAAACTGCGCCTGCAAGCAGTCCATAGCTGGTGCCTGCCACGCGGGTACCGGCTTTGATAGTAAAGGTTACATTTTCAATGGTCAGGTCGGTGATCTCTGCGTCTTCCGTCAGATAACCGAACATACCTGCATTGACCTTGGAGTTGTTGGTCTGTTCAAACTGAAGATTGCGGAAGGTACATCCATTACCATAGATGCATCCGCCAAAGTTGCCGTACATCAAAGAAGAGGGCCATATCTTTCCGTCAAAGTCCAGATCCGCGTGGATCTCATAATGGCCATTGACACTGGCATTCTCCAGGAATTGATCGGCATTGTAAATATGGTACCATTCGCCTTCCATCCAGTCCAGGTAGACCTTCATGACCGGGTCCTGACCGGTGCCGGTTTCGCTGTCCACCGTTCCGGTGTGGAGAATCACGGATGTATCCACCGCCCGGGTGCCCTGCTCATCATAATAGGCCTTTTGGAAGGTATAGCCAGTCTTTTGAGGAAACTGGTACATCTCGATGGCACCGGTCTCCTGGTTCCAGGCAGGAACCATAAGCTCCGTTTCCTCCATAGGGTTGAACGCATAGTTGTCCAGCAGTTCACCTGTATCACGGTCATAGAATTCCACTTGGAACAGGGGTACCCATGCGGCATACAGGGTCAGCACAGGCTCCTCAGAACTATAGACCCCGGCAGGGTCCACTTCCACCCGGCCGGTATCAAAATCCCACAGGCCGGAGTAGGTGTAGGCAGGGTTGCCCGCAGCATCCGTGGTTTCCACGCGTTCGGTGTACCAGCCGGCCAGGAAGCATCCGTTCTTGATAGCCGTAAAGGCATCGTTGCCTCTAACAGCAGCATCCGGAGGCAGCAATGCGATCTGCGCATTACCCTCTGCGTTGACCGGCAGCTGGGAAAGGTTATAGGAGTCTACGATTACGGAAGTATTGGTGGTAAAGGTGCCACCGTTGGCATCATACTTGACACTGACGGTATATCCTTCCGCGTTATTGATCTCATAGGGAGTTGCTTCCTGCGTACAGCCGGTAAAAAAAACAAGAACCATTACCAGCAGCAGGATCGAAAGTATTGCTTTGTTTTTCAGAATCATGTTTTCTTCCTTCTTTGCTGTTTCCCGGCAGGCCGCAGTTTAGACTGCGGCCTGCCCTGTTACTTATTCTTCGTCCGTCTATACTTCTTCAGCAGGGGTTTCCTCAGAAATTTCTTCTGCAGATGCCTCTTCTACGGAAGCTTCCTCCGGGGCAGCCACCTCTTCAGCAAGCTGCCCGGCAACTGTCTTGCGCTTTTTCTTCAGCAGTACCAGAATGCCGGCCAAAACGCCAATGCCGGCCAAAACGCCAATGCCGATCACCACACCGATGATTACTCCAGTATTGCCTGTCTGGTCATCGGTTTCCACAGGCTCGGGCTCCTCGGGCGTCAAAGCGGTGATTCTCTGCTCAGCAGAGATCAGATCCGCATAATTGGTGACCAGCGCCTGCTGTTCAATGGTAGCGATCTTGGTGTACGCCTCACGGGCAGCCTCCACCAATGCCTTATCGCCGAAGCCTACCCGCTCGGGAATCGCCTTGATCGCCTTCACGGCAGCCAGCGTTACATCATCCGCCGCAGCCGCGCCGTTAATGGTCAGATCAAAGTAGGAATTATAGATATAGGAATCGTAGTTCTTGCCGTTGACAGGGCGAACCATAATCAGCTTGTCTTCCACATAACCCACATAGTCCACAAAGTTTGCGCCATAGAACACATTGGAGTACATACCGTCGGTGACATTCCACATATAGTAAGGAATGATACCCTCACCGATGATCTGAACCTCTGTGCCATCGTAGTCCTCGTAGCTGTCATAATCACCGGTACCGGGGATATGCTCGTAGGATTCATAGTAGGCAGGGTCAAACTCCTCTTCCAGGATGGGGGCATTAAAGCTGTTGAATACCACCGTCTGCAGCTCGTCACACTGATAGAATGCCTTATGGCCGATAGCGCTCACGGTGTAGGGCAGGGTCACCATCTGCACATTGCTGCCGGCAAAGGCAAACGCACCGATACGCACGGTATCTTCTGCCACCTGCACATCTACAGGATCGGTACCTGCATAGGCGATCAGCTCCAGGCCGGTATCGACCCGGCAGTACAGGGAACCGTCGATCACGGATACCGCAGGGCTCACTTCATAGCTATCAGTAGACTCGGTATAGTCCACACCGTTAAAGGAGGTGGTGGAAACTTGCGCGAAGGGCTCCAGCGCGCACATTGCAAAGGGATTGTCACCCAGGGTCTCCAGCTTGTCACCCAGAATGACCTTGAAGGGCGTCAGTTCTTCTTTCAGGAATGCGGCATTGTCAATGCTGACCGCGCCGGACAGGTCTGCCTCTGTGATCGCGGTGTACGCGAAGGCATATTCACCGATCCGCTGGCAGAAGGCAAGGTTCTGGGGAGCTGCCAGCTGCTCACAGTAGGAGAATGCACCCTCGCCGATATCTGTACCGTTGTGGCTGAACTTAACATCCACCAGCTGGTCGCAGTAAACAAAGGCATACTCGCCAACGGTTTCCGCTGCGGACAGGTCTACCGTCGTCAGAGCCTCTGCCTCAATGAAGGCATAGTCACCCAAGGTTACAATATTGCAAAGATCGATGGTCTCCAAAGCAATACAGCCTGCAAAGGCATACTGAGGAATCTCGGTGATCTCCTTAGCCAGCACCACTTCCTTCAGGTCGCGGCAGTAGGCAAAGGCATATTCGCCGATCTCAGGTGCCGTGACCAGCTCCACCTTCTCCAGCTTGGGAGCATGGTAGGAGTAGCGGTAATGGCCATCTGCGGTAATAGCCGGGTAAGCCATGGAATCGTCTACGCAGATATAGTAGACATCACCGGAGAAAGCATAGTCTCCAATAGACTTGACCTTGCTCAGATCGATCTTCTTCAGGCTGGAATTGTTGTAGAATGCCATATAGCCGATTTCCGCATTGGCACCCAGCGTCACTTCCTCCAGGCATGCCGCGTTGGCAAAGGCATTTTCACCAATCACGGCATCACTGCCGATTGTCAGAGATTTCAGACCGGTCGCAAATTCATAGTAGAAGTACCGCTCATCCTCCTCGTCCATACTCTTGATGGTAAAGGCATTGTCGCTGGTAACCTGGAAGGCAGAGTTGCCAAGGGTGACACCATCACCGATAGTAACGCTCTCCAGGCTGATACATTCGCTGAACACACCCTCTGCCACCGTCATCCCGTCGGGGATGGTGACGCTGGTGATATCCGTAAAGGCGAAGGCGTATTTGCCGATTTGGGTTTGGGCATTGAATGCGGGCAGTTCCGTAATGGCGGTTTCAAAGAACGCATACTCGCCAATTTCCGTCAGTTGGCCGAAACGAACCGACGCGATCAGTTCGGAAGAACCCAGCGCATAGGCACCTACGCCGGTAACCGTGGGCAGATCCACAGAGGTGATCTGGGTATTGTGGGAGAACGCGCCCTTGGCCAGGGAGGTTACCTGTGCGCCGCCCAGATTATTTGCGGTAAAGGCATCGCTGAGTACGGGAGCGACCGCCACCAACTGCTTGCCATCGGCAGACAGAATATGGTCCGCTGTCTTGACCTGGTAGGTCTTGCTGCCGGCCGCCACCTCAAAGGCGGTAATGCCGGTTTCCCGGAACGCAAAGGGGCCAATATCATTCACATCGGGGCCGATGGTAACGCTCTCCAACGCGGCGCACTGGTAGAACATACCCTCCGGCAGGACGGAAGCGTTGGCGTAGAAAGAGGTCAGGGATTCGCAGCCGGTAAAGGCATAAGCGCCATACTTGACCTTGGCAGCTTCGATCTTCACATCCTCCAGCGCCTTACATCCGGCAAAGGCATACTGGCCGATAGACAGAAGGCTGCCGGAGGTGATTACGCTCTCCAGCTTCTGGTTGCCGGCAAAGGCATAGTCAGAGATCACGCATGCCGCGCTCAGGTCGACGGTATCACGAAGGTCGCAGTTTTCAAAGGCATTTTGGTTGATGATCTTCAGATTATTCTCACCGCTGAAGGTAATCTTCTGCAAAGAGGTGCAGCCATAGAACGCGCCGTATTCAATGGCCTCCAGGGTAGAAGGCAGTACGATCTCTTCCAAAGCAGTCAGATTGGCAAAGGCATAGGCGCCAATCTTCTCAATGCCCTCCGGCAGCACCACCTTGGTGATAGTATTTTCACCGATGTACCACTGCTTGCTGGTCTCTGCATCGTCAAAGGCCAGTTCTTCCTCGGTCTTGAGGACATAGTCAAAGTTGGCGAAGGCAAAGTTACCGATTTCCCGCAGGGACAGGTCCTCGGGCACCATAACAATACCACCGTTGCCGTAATAGTGGGTCAGGCTTGCGCCATTGTGAACATAGGGATCCTTAACCTCCACAGATACGGTCTCGGAGTAGTAGGTGCTTCTGCCGTCCTGCATGACCTTGATGGTAACGGAAGCAAAGCCCTCCGCCACCGCGGTCACAACACCGGACGCATCGATGCTTACAATGTTTTCGTTACTGGTTTCAAACTCGACCGTGGTTTCATTGGGGAAGTAAGCATCCATCTTATAATTGAGCCGTACAGACTCAGACGGATACATGGTCAGTTCGAAATCACCCTCAAAGAAGCGGGTGTCATTGGTGTCACCAATGAGCTTATCCTTGCTGTCCACCATATAGTAGGCTTTCAGCGTGTCATAGCCGGTCAGCTGGAATGCATCCGCCACGGGCTTATCATAGCGTCTGTAGCCCTCATCCCCTTCCGACAGCACCGTGACAAAGAAAGTGACGCTCTTGTTGCTTGCAGGATCGCGCACCTTGATCGTAGCCTTACCGGAAGCCGCAGCCACAATCTTATTATTGACGATTCTTGCGACACTGGGCCGGGAAGAAGTGAACTCCAGCAGTTCTGCCCAGCCGGTATTGGGATAGACAAGGGGTTCCAGAGAATAGACTTCATTGGGACTCAGGGTGATTTCCTCTTCCAACCCATCCAAACAGAAGTCCACATACGCAGAAGGCAGGCTGATCTCATAGGTTGCATAGTTTAACGCATAGTCATAGCAGGTGATTGCGAAGGCCTTGTCATTCAGGGAATTGTTCTTGATCTCATAAATGTAATCCGTCAGCTCAAAGGTCACATAGGTAACACTGTCCCGCTGGGAATAGATGGGAGTCATATACTGCTCGAAGAACTTCAGCACAGCCATAGACTCGCCTTCTGCATCTTCCCCCATAGTGACATAGCCCAGCTGCGCGGACATGGCATAGTGATTATCGTAGATGGCAGCCTTGGCGAACAGACGGTTCTTATCCAGAGTATTGTCATACTCATAATAGAATTCCACATCGGTGATGGTGGGAGCCTGGAAGTCCACCACCAGGGGGAACTCAAATTCGTTCTTCTCATTGGTGGAAATACCGCCGTCACCGTAGTCCAGGTAACCCACCAGCTTTACCGTGTACTCGGTATTGTTGGCAAGGTTATAATCCATAGTATCGAACTCAATTTCCACATTGGCAGGATAAATGGAGCCGCCGTCACCGTAGGACTTGCGGACATCCGTATCCACGGTCTCAAAAACGACCTCACCGGTGGTATCATCGGTAATGCTGATCTCAATACGCTCAGCGCATCTGAGCAAGCCGGCCCAGACAAACCGCAGGGAGTGGACAGTACCTTCCTTATTGGACAGGGCGATGTAATCCCGGTTGGCAGAGATCACCATATCGTCCGGATCCTGCAGGAAGTAGTAGGAACCCAGGTAGGTAACATAGTCCTCAGACACACCGCCGATGGGACGGGTGGCATAGGCATCTGCCATGACCTTATCTTCGACGGGGATGGCATCATCCAGCTCGTCGGCATGGGTATCGTAGTAATCCAGGTCAAACAGCGGCGCAACGGTCCAGTCACCGTAGTAGGCCAAGTAGGGTACGCTCATATCGATGTCGGTGCCCTTGGTTGCGGTCAAGGTCAGGAAACCTTCCACATACATGCCGTTTTCGAAGGAGGCATCCAGGTAGGCCTTGTCGTTTTCGCCCAGGGTGATCGTCACGCTGACATCTGCGGAAGAGCCTGCCTTCACGGTGATCTTGGTGCCCTTGGGTTCTTCTCCGTTCACAGAGTTGATGGTCACAACTGCTTCGCTGAGCAGGTAAGCCTCTTCCGCAACAGTGGTCTCACCGGCATTGGTCTTGGTCTCACTGACACCTTCTGTAAAGACATAGGAGCCCAGGTCATAGCTCAAGTCCTTCTCACCAAAGTTATTGATGGTGAAGGACATTTCATAGACACCGGTGCGGTCAGGATCATCGCCAAGCTCCAGCTTGGTTTTGTCCATGGGTTCACCGTTTTCGTCATAAGTAATAATGTATGCGGTGGTGTCCACGCAGTTGGTCAAGTTGGCCAGGCCGGCGCCCTGCTTTCTGACAGCATAAGGCAGACCGTTGGTATTCAAAATAATATCGGCAGTGGACATCATCAGCCGATTGACCATAGCGTTCACCTGGACCTTATCGTCGGCAATATCGGGGAAGTTTTCCACCACATATTGCCGCAGCAGCACAACCGCGCCAGCCAGGTTGGGGCAGGCCATGGAAGTACCGGACAGACGGTCATAGGAGCCACCGGTGATGGCGGACAGGATATTACCGCCGTGGGCCGTGATCTCCGGCTTGATCTCCAGGCTGGGAGAAGGGCCCCAGGAGGAAAAGTCGGACATGAACGGACCGGAAGTTTGCTTCCGGCTGATTTTCAAGGTGCCGGTGCTCTGCTCCGCCAGCATCTCGCCATCATTCTGAGAGATGGAGCAAACAGCCAGCTTGGCATCGCCTACATTCATTTTAATATCGCCGGATACATTATTGTAAATGATCACACCGGCAGCGCCCTGTGCTTCCGCGATCAGCGCTTTTTCCTCAAAGGTATTGTCACCGCGGCGCACCAGCGCGATCTTGCCATTCATATCCAGACCGGTATAGTCGGTACTGCGGCCAACACCGGGGATCAGCACATATTCAAATTCCTGTTCCTCTTTGTCACCCAGCAGAGTCTCGCAGAAGTGCAGCTCCTGTGCCGCGCCGTCATTTGCCTCGTCGAAGTAGATAATGGTATCCCCGAACATCAGGTAGGGGGTTTTTACACCATTGATGGAAGCAACGGACAGTACGCCGTCATAAGTGCCGGGGGAGCCGACCGTGCCGGTATCCGGATTAGAGGTCAGACCCAGGTTGCCGTTCTTTTCAGAGCCGTAAGCGGAGGAATAGCTGTTGGAGGCAGCAACCACAACGCTGATGCCTGCTTCACGGATCTTATCGTAAACACCGCAGAGTTTCTCTTCATCAGACTCCCGGCTGAAGCCGCAGGCGGTACCCAGGGACATGTTGATCACATCAACACCAAGCACCACACAGTCTTCCAACGCGGACAAGATCCATGCGCTGCGGGCGGTATCCATCACGTCGGAGAAGATTTTCATGCTCACCAGCTGCGCATTGGGTGCCACGCCGGTAATGGTATCGTCTTTACCCACAATGACACCGGAAACATGGGTGCCATGGTTGTTGTGGGTGGAGTAGACATCGGGGTTATTGTCCGCATAGTCGTAGCCAAAGGGCACCTTCTCGTTGATATAGACATCATCGATGCCGATGCCACCGCTCAATTCATAGGCCTTGGTCTGAGACAGAACTGCCGCCACATCCTCATAGGTCAAGCCCAAATTGTCAGAAGTAAAGTTATCCAAAGAAAAGGCGCTGTGATTGGAGTCCAAACCCGTATCCAGAACCGCCACTACCATGCCGGTGCCGTCATAGGGGATCTCAGCGCTATTAAAAATACCGGTCTCATAGACATTCACGGTATTCTCCACCAGCTGAGTTTGGGCGGTCTGATAGACTTCGCCTACGATCGCGTCTTCCCCGGGCCCCAACACCTTGCAGGTTGCCGCAAAATCATCTGCCCGGATCACCAGTTCAAAGCCGGTCAGAAGAGTCTCATACTCCTGGCCGGTGGTATAGGCAATACCCTGCTCGTCCAAAGCGCTGAGAATCTGCTCCTTGCGGGCGCTGATCCGGCTGCGCAGCTGCGCAGCTTCTTGGGACTCGCATGCGTACTGGCCAAGGCTCATAGTCTTGTCCGTACCCGCATAGGCATCCATTAGATTGACCTCATCCACCGTGATGATCACAGAGATCTCGTCATCCGGACTGACTTGATCGGACAGCCGGAACATAACGGAATCGTCCACATAGTCCATATAGTTTGGCTCAACATCATCCAGTTTCTGAATGGCGGATGACTGATAGTCTCCATTCCGGGCAAATGCTACCGGGGTCGCGCACAGCAGCAGGGCCGCACACAGCAGGATACATATCATGGAGCGTGACAGTTTCGTAACAGCAAGCTTTTCCATTTGCTAATCGCCTTTCTCTCATGTTTTACATGCGAAATCTTTGCATACGTAATCTATTTTATAATACCTCTACTTCACACAAAATGCAATCTTTTTCAAGCAAACAAACAGTTTTTCGAGGCATTTTCGCAGAAAGTTTTGTTGGTTCCTGTCCCCTGCAGATTTACAATTCGGCCGTTGTGTGGTATGATGGGCACAGTAACTATGCGGAGGAATTCTTATGCCAATCAACCGCGCAAATACCGTGCGCCGTATCTGCGGTATTCTTTTGAGCGTTTCTGTTCTGATCGCCGGGATATGCCTGGCTGTAGCCTGCGTCCATATCTACCGGAGTGGAGATCAGCCTTTCTCCCGCGAAGCGGTCGCGGCAGCTTTTTCGCCCATTGCGGTGCCGGTCTATCTGTGTCTGGCGCTGGTGATCGTTGGCTTTTGCATTGATCTGTGGCTGCCTTCTGAAAAAAAACGACCCGTCCCGGAAAAGCATCATGCCATGATGCTGCAGCGCCTGCATAAAAAAATCGATTTGACTCTTTGCAGCGAAGAGCTGCGCAATGCCGTTGCCGCCGAGCAACAGGGCCGCAAACGCAGAAACCGGATCACCGTCGGTCTCCTGGGCGCCGGCTCGGTCGTTTTTCTGATCTATGCTGCGAACGGCAATCATTTCCACAACAGCCAGATCAACGCATCCATGATCTCTGCTATGACCGTTCTTATCCCCTGCCTGATTCCTGCGCTGATCGCGGCAATCATCGCGCAGTACGGCAACCGCGCCAGTATCCGGGCGGAAATCGCGCTGCTGCAGCAGGCAGACGCTGTCGCTGCCGGCCAGTCCGGCGCTGCATCTGCAGGTACGCGGCGGCCTCTGCGGAAGCTGCAGTATGCTATTTTGGCTACGGCGCTTTTCCTGTTGGTTTTTGGCTTTCTCACCGGCGGCACTTCCGATGTACTGACCAAAGCCATCAATATCTGCACCGAATGTGTCGGATTGGGGTGATACATATGAAACTGCCAGAAAATATCCGGCGCCTCCTCCCTACCAAGCGCAAGCTGATGCAGCTTTACTTTGCGCTGCTGTTTAACGCAAATTTGAAGGGTTTCCTCTCCGGAAACATCTATCAGGGTAGTTCCAAGCAGGTCTGTGTACCGGGCATCAACTGCTATTCCTGTCCCGGCGCCATCGGCGCCTGCCCCCTGGGTTCTCTGCAAGGCAGCTTCAGCGCAGATAAAAGCACCCTCTTCTATGTCGGCGGCATTCTCCTGCTCTACTGCATTTTGTTCGGCCGCATGATCTGCGGCTGGCTGTGCCCTTTCGGTTTGATACAGGAGCTGCTTTACAAGATCAAGACCCCCAAAGCAAAGAAGTCTCCTTTCACACGGATCCTTTCTTTCCTGAAATATGTGATCCTTGCGGTCTTCGTTTTTATCATCCCCATCATTTACGCCTTTAAGGACACTCCCCTACCGGCCTTCTGCAAGTATATCTGCCCCGCCGGCACCATGGAAGGCGGCCTGCTGCTGCTTGCCAACGAAGTCAATGCCAGCTACTTCTCTATGTTGGGACCCATTTTCACATGGAAATTCTTGCTGATGATCAGCATTACTGTAGGCTGCGTCTTCGTTTTCCGGCTGTTCTGCCGTTTCCTGTGTCCTTTGGGCGCTTTGTACGGACTGTTTAACCGCATTTCCATCTTTGGTGTAAAGGTTGCGGAAAACAAATGTGTACACTGCAACCTCTGTGTGACCCAATGCAAACTGGACATCCACCATGTAGGTGACCGGGAATGCATCAGTTGCGGCGAATGTATCCCCGTCTGTCCCACCAAGGCCATCCATTTTTCCGGTCCCCGCATTTGGCTGCATCCCAATGAAATTACGGAAAACGCCCCGGAGGAAGCAAAAAAATCCGCGCAGAAGGGTCGCTTTTTCACCCGCTGCATTTCCGCTGTGATCATGCTTGGGGTTCTGGTGGGCGCTTTCGTCTATTACTGGAATGACACTTCCAACGACCCTGTTACACCGCCTGCAAGTGATGCTCAGCAGGGCAATCAGGTCGGCGATCTGTGTTACGGTTATGATTTGCAGATCGTGGACGAGAATGGCATTGCTCAGGAAACCGTCGATCCCACGCAAACAGGCAAAATCACCATCATCAACTTCTGGGGCACCTGGTGCACCCCCTGCGTCAATGAACTTCCCTACTTTGACCAGATTGCGGAAGAGTATGCCGATCAGGTCACTGTCATCGCAGTCCATACCCATTTGGTTATTGACACCGCACCGGCCTATATTGGCTCCTATTATTCTGATTCCAGTATGCTCTTCGTTAAGGACTATCCCTTGGATGAGACCGGCCTCAACGGCGGTTACTACACCAGCCTGGGAGGACGGGGCACCTTCCCCTATACTGTGATTTTGGATGAAACCGGCAGGATCATCTCCATCTTTGTCAACTCTTTGGAATACGAAGATCTGAAGCAGGTCGTGGAAGCACAGCTAAATTCTTGATCACAATGCCAAACCCCATCCGCAGCGGATGGGGTTTGGCATAAAAAGTGGTACGCCCGAAGGTACACCATTTTTTGACACTGAACCTGAAAACAACCCCGTTCCGATTTCAATTTCGGAACGGGGTTGTTGTTTGCTTATGAGAGGAGTATTTTGTCGTTGGCCTTGTCAGAGCCGGTGGCCTGTCCAAACACGGCAAGCAGATCTTCGACAGTCAGCTTCTCTTTTACCTCACAGGAGATATCCGGCGCGACGCTGTCCAGCCAGGGCCATTACAGCTGCTGCCGCGGGCTCGGTGCCCTCATTCTCGGTTGTCTCCACATAGCAGCATGCAAACATCCATGCGGTGTCGGGATCCACTACCTCTTCGCCGAACAGGTAGAAGCCATACTGCGTATCGGCATCATACCAACCCTGCTGTTCGCCGTATTCCTTATAGATCTTCATCAGGTCAGTGGTCAGAGGATACAGACCCTCCTGGCTCATCACTGCTGCATACTCACTGACACATTGGGTGTAGTCGGTCTTTGCAACAGGATCGCCTTCGTCATTGTACTCATAAACGCTGATGGAAGCAGTACCGACAATAACGCTCAAAGAAGCATAGGAATTGGTACCCAGGTTAACCAGAAGAACAGGACCGTCTTCAGAGTTCAGATGGTAATAACCATCAGAACCAAGCACTGCGGAATAGTCATTGCTGCTTGTAACATCCACATTCACCAGTTGCTGGTTTTCTCCCAGAGTTAGGCTATAGTTGCTCAGGGTGCTGGTAGTTTCATAATAAGTCACTTCAACTTCAGGCTGAGTCTCCATTTCTTCGGTAGACTTGGTAACATTCAATGTTACTTCGCCGGAGCCGGTAACACCAACCATAATGCTCTGACCAACAGAGGTCACTTCCTTCTGCAGGGTTGCGGTCTTAGTCTCTGTCTGATCCCAGACATAGAAGGTGCCTGCGCCCCAGTAGCCAAGTACCGCGCCGGAATCATCCACGACTTCGAACACATAGATACCTGTTTCATCAGGAGTAAACTCGTAGATGGTGGTGTAAGCATTCTCGCTCAAAGACAGGGTATTCTCACCCATGTCCAGAACAACTTCCTCGCTAATCGCATATTCGTCCTTGGTGAAAGTCTCTGCAGTCAGGGTGTAGTCAATAGCGGGAGTAGTCCAGGTGGACCAATCGGTCAGCGCATTGACCTGGATCTTCAGTTCCTGGCCTGCAATAACATCGATCGTCAGCTTCTCTGCTACCACCCAACCGGTGTAGTTCCAGTTTTCGTCTATTTCAGGCTCAGCCAGAACATGCTGCACGGAGACGGGCCATTCACTGCCCTCCGTGTAGGTCAGCTGGTCGACAGTGATGTTTGCACCTTCCGTTACATTCAGAATCACGGTGGTTTTTTCCTCTGCGGTCCAAATGTAATAGTAGGATTCATCCTCTGCCAGGCTATTGGTGTCGCTGAAGTTGGCAATATTTTCGATGACCTCAGGATTGTTGTAAGCGCCAACGGGAGTTGCCAACGCCAGTGCGTAAGTCGCCTCTGCGTCACCGGCATTGGTAATGGAGAATACACCATTCTCGGTCTGTGCGGTCTCTACGCCATCCACAGTCAGGATCATACCGGAATTACCGTTGTAGTACACAGTCTCACCTGCGCCAACCGTAACGGAAGCGGTGGCATTGGCATACTCTTCATCCCATTCCCATTCAACGATCTCAGGGTTCTGCTCGCTGCCCAAAGGATAGGCAAAGTATCCTACCCAAGAGATATCTGCTGCAGCGATCTCCCAGTTTTCGTCGGGCTGTACCAGCACCTGCAGGATGATCTCATCCCCGGCGGATACATCCATGCTGACTTCCAGACCGTAGTTGTCTACGCCGTCAGCGCTCAGGCTCTTCTGCTCATAGGTGTTGTTGTTCATCAGCACGATATCGCCAACCACATCCTCGGTGATGGAGGAGATGTAGACGGTAATGGTGCCGTCGGCCTCGGCGGTGTAGCTGTAGTAGTAGCCGTCATTGTCGCCGGCTTCCAGCGCTACATCCACCCACACCCAGCTCAGCTCACTCAAAACCTCGGGGTTCATCATGGAGCCGACAGGATAGCTCAGCGCCAGCGCGTACTCGACATCTGCGTCAACTGCGGTCAGCGCAAATGTTGCGGGAGCGAAGAAACCGTTTGCGGTAACCTCTACTGCCTCATCGTTTGCGGTCAGAACCATGCCGCCGATCCGGTACTGGCCGAAGTACAGAGTCTCTCCGGCGGGTACGCTCACCGCTGCGGTTGCCTCGGTATTAGCGTCATTCCATACGAAGTCTACCAAAATGGGGTTGGATGCGCTGTCGCCGCAGTATACTGCGGTGAACTCAACCTGCGCTGCGCTGTAGTCTTCCGTTCCAACATTGAGCGTTACCACATCGCCTGCCTTGACCATCACGGTCTGGGTGTAAACGCCATCGGATGCATACTGGTAGTCGCCGTATACATCGTTGGACCAATCATCATCGTTCAGGTTCTTGTTGATGCTGTATACATAGTTGTCGCTGTTCATGGTGATGATCAGCGCGCCGGCCTTCTCGGCGGTCCAGATGTAGTTGTAGCCCTGGCCGTCATCGCTGACTGCTGCCACGTTCTCACCGGGTTCGCTCGATGTGCCTACAGTCAGGGCTGCGGGATTATTGTAGCTGCCTTCTGCATAGCTCAGTACCAGCGCGTACTCGGCATCTGCGTCAACTGCGGTCAGCGCAAATGTTGCGGGAGCGAAGAAACCGTTTGCGGTAACCTCTACTGCCTCACCGTTTGCGGTCAGAACCATGCCGCCGATCCGGTACTGGCCGAAGTACAGAGTCTCTCCGGCAGGCACGCTCACCGTTGCGGTTGCCTCGGTATTAGCGTCATTCCATACGAAGTCTACCAAAATGGGGTTCTGCTCGCTGCCGAGAGCATAGGTAAACTCAGCGGTGATCGTCAGCTCACCGGCGGGATTGCTCCACATATTGGCAGGATCATAGGTGTTCACCATGATCTGCAGCTCGTCACCCGCTGCCACTGCCACCTCTGCCGGGTTCACCACGGGATCGCTGTCGCTCCACTGGGTGTCGCCGTAGACATAGGTGGTCATATTGTTGATCACATAGGTCCAGCCCATATCGTCGGGCATGGTAATGCTCAGAGTTCCGTCCGCCTCGGCGGTCCAGCTGTAGAAGTAACCCTGGTCGTTGCCGGCTTCGATGGATGCAGTGTTCTCGCCCAGCACCAGCGCAGCGGGGTTGCTCATGCTGCCGTTGGGGTAGCTCAGCTTCAGGCTGTACTCTGCCTCTGCAGCGCTCTCATTGGTGATGTTGAACGTCGCAGGCATCCAGCGGCTGCCGTTCAGCATGCCGTAGGAGACTTCGTTCACGGTCAGCTCCATGCCGCTGACATAAGCACCGTAATAGTAGGTCTTGCCCGCGGGGATCGTTACCGTTGCCGTTGCTTCCGTTCCGGCCTCGTTCCAGGTCCACTCGGGATAGATGGGATTCTCTTCGCTGCCGGCAGGAGCGGTTACCTCACCGGTCAGTTCCACATCGGTTGCGGGATATTCGCCGTTCTCGTCGGGGACCGCAACAATCTGAACGGTCACTTCATCGCCTTCTGCGATTTCAATGCTTACAGTACCGTCTTCGCTGTCGGAAAGCTTGACTGTGGTATCGCCAACGGTGACGATCACGTCGCACTCGGTGCCTTCAGTAATGTTAGAAACGGTAAGGTTCAGAACACCGTCTTCGTCTGCGGTCCACTGAGAGCTGTAGCCGTCTTCGTCACCTTCCTCCAGGCTGGCATTGATATTCTCGATGGAATCAATGACCTCAGGGTTGGTAACACCGCCAACAGGCTCAGCGAAATTCAGCTCGTAAGCCGCTTCCTCATCGCCGTTGTTGCCCACCTGAAGAGAAATTGCCGCAGTGGCATCCACATCGGATAGATCGACGGTGATCGTGTCATTTTCATCAGGTTCGTAAGTAGTGCCATTGTAAACGATGTAAGCGTCTGCGCCCTCAACAGTCAGAATGCTGCCGCCGGCACCGTTAATGGTGTAGTAAATAGTTCCTTCGGCAGGGATCTTGACGGAGCCAACAGTTGCGGGCAGCTCTGCCAAAGTCTCCACATAGGGGTTGTCCTGGGAGCCGGGATCGCTGACAGGAGGAACGGACTCTTCAGGTTCCTCGTCTTCCTCATCGTTGCCTTCGTTGCCGTCACCAGGGTTATATCCATCGGTACCACCGGGCTTAGGAGTTGCCTCGGGGGTGGGAGTCACTTCCGGAGTAGGCTCGGGTGTTGCATCAGGAGTGGGAGTCGCTTCCGGAGTAGGCTCGGG
>JAZOBI010000101.1:0-4107 GCA_045595885.1 Faecousia sp.
CCCTTTGGAGGTGGGCGGCCAGTCCTCCTTTGAGGTCACCGTAGAGCCCGGTCAGGTAATTTATGTGGGAATTTACCGTGCAAACGGTATGTATCTGCAGGTCACCGGCTCCAACGGCGATTTCTATGTGGAGTGTGACGAAAAGACCTACAAGCCGGAATCCGGCAAGGTGGGCTTTGTGGTCACCTCCGGCGACAACTACACCCCAACCCTGCTTGCCATCGGCAATAATTCTGCTGAGCAGCAGACCTATACGGTGAAGCTGAGCCACATGCCTGGCACCTTCAATAATCCCTATTCGCTGAATTTGGGTGAATTCACCGCCAAGGTCAATGCAGGCAACAATCAGGGCATCTATTATAAATGCACCGCCCCTGAGGACGGCACCTACACCGTTCAGTGCATTTCCGCTCCTGCGGGAATCGGGTACGGCTTCTTCCTGCAGAGCCTGGACATCAACCGTACCGTGCTGCGTAATTACGAGGGCGTAGGCCCCGTGTCCGAGGCGGAAGGCTATCCCACCCTGACCATGCAGATGAAGAAGGGCAAGGGCATGCTGTTCTCTGTCGGTACACTCCCCGACGATTCCAACAGTTATCCCAGTGGTACCTTCGCATTCATTCTGAGCTTCGAACCGGGTGAGGTGGAGGATGCGCCGACCATCGAAAAGATGGACTATACTGTTACCGTTACCGATCAGGACGATCTGCCTCTGGCCAATGTGACGGTGTGGCTGACCAGAGAAAGCCAGACCTTCTCCGCAAAGACCGATGAGACCGGCCTGGTCACCATGAATCTGGAGAAAGGCACCTATGCCGGTTCTGTAAGCATTCCCGAGGGTTACACCCTGGAGCAGAATGCTTTTGAGCTGACAGAGGAAACACCCGCTGCGACGGTGAAGCTCACCGCAGTGGAGGAGGCCCAGGCAGAGTATGTGATCTATGTGACCGATGCCGCAGGCGCACCTGTGGAAGGTGCGGAAATCCTGATCCTGGGCGCAGGCAGCAGCCTGACCGACGCGGAGGGTAAGGTGACTTTCACCCTGGCAGCAGGCAGCTATTCTGTGCTGACCGGCACACTGCCCCAGGGCTTTAGCTGCAGTGAAATGCTGAACCTGGACGCAGAGAACCTGACCGGCACCTTTGTGCTGGATTCCGATCCCGGTACACAGCTGAACCCCATCGTGCTCATTGAGGAGGAACACACCGTTACCAATGCGGGCACTGTCTATTACGCAGCCTACCACAACGGTGCGACTATGTATATCTCCGGCAGTGCCGATTTCAAGGTGCTTCTGGACGGCCAGGAACTGATGCCCACCGATGGCGTAATCAGCGCTCCTGTTGTGACATCCAACCCCCGTATGCCCATGAATTTTGCAATCGTGGGCGACGGCGAATACAATATTAAGTTTGTCTATCCCGCAGGTCATCCCATGAACCCTGCCCAGTTGGTATTGGGCCGAAACACCGCTTCTCTGGAAGCCGGTGCATCCGATCACTACTACAACTGGACCGCCATCGGTGATGGCGAATTGACCATCACAGTGGACAATGAGAGCCTGTGGCAGTACTGCATTACCAATCTTACCACCGGCGCCGCCGGCGACATCCATTGGTGCGATGACGATCCGCTGGTGCGCAGCGAGACCGTTACTGTCAGCAAGGGCGATGTGATCCAGCTGACCGTGAATACTTATGATCCTGCCGATATGTGGGCAACGCCTGCAGGCGATGTGACTGTGACCGCTTCCTTTGTGTGGGTCATTGAGGAAGCACCCTTTATCACCGAGACCATCGAGGCGAATTCCAATTATACTTACAAGGTCTACGGCATCAACGGTGCAACGCTCACCATTGAGGACGAAAATGCCTGTGTGACCTACGGCGGCACGACCTATAGCGCTGATACTAACGGTGTGGTGACTGTGACCTTCGGTTCTGAAGATCCCTCCATATTGATGATCGGCAACAGCGGTACCGAGGGCGAGAGCTATGAGGTGAAATTCACCTGGCCTGAAGGCAACCGCCGCAATCCCACCAAGCTGACTTTCCGTGCTTCCCAGAATGTGAATACCAACCTGGCAGCAGGGGATGCTGACGGTCACTATTACCTGTTGGAGGCGACCTCCATCGGTACGCTGACCTTCAAACGCCGCAGCAGCACGGCAGATTACACCATCACCGTGACCCGCAACGACGGTGAAGAGATCGCAGTTCCTGCTGAGGACGACGCCACCAAGACGGTGGAACTGTATGTGGTGCCCGGCGATCAGATTCTGATCCATGTGCAGGCAGTACCCGGTGAAGATGGTACCTATCCTGCAGCCAGAGTCATGACCCTGGTGACCTTTGCGCAGGACTACAATGTTTATACGGTGACCTTTGATCCCAATGGCGGCACACTCGCCGGCGAAGCCACTGCCGAGACCGTCAACGGCAAGCTCGCTGCATTGCCTGCTGACCCCACCCGTGCGGACTGGCGGTTCCTGGGCTGGTTTGATGCAGCAACCGGCGGCAATCAGATCGCAGCCGGTGCGGTGATCAAGGAAAATACCACCGTGTATGCCCAGTGGGAGAAGATCGAGTACACGGTGACCTTCGATCCCAACGGTGGCTATGTGGACGGCGAGGAGACCGCTGTTACTACCGATTACAAGCTGAATGAACTGCCTGTGGCCATCATGGATGGTTATATCTTCAGCGGTTGGTTTGACCTGCCTGTGGGCGGCAATGAGATCACTGCAGACACTGTCTACACCGATCATACCACCGTGTATGCCCAGTGGATCAGCGACGGCAGCAATCCTGAGGGCGAAACGATCACCTACCAGGTAACGGTCCTGGATGGCAACGGTGATCCCGCTACCGGCGGCATCTATGTGACCTGGCAGAGTGCAGGCAAAGTGATGACCGCAGCGGTCGACAGCAACGGCATCGCAACGGCGCAGCTGCCGGCCAATGGATATACTGTGGTGCTGACGCTGACCGGCAGCTATGCGGCTTATCGCTACGATACAGCCAATGCCATTACCACCGCGGCTGCACCGGCTATTACCGTGCAGATCGCCCAGCCCATCAGCAGTGACGCAACGGAGACTGAGTACTCCAGCGGAAACAGCGATCTGGTCACTAAGGATGTGGCCCTCGGCGCCACCTATGTGCTGCTGAACAGCAGCCAGAGCAACTATGCTGTGGTGGACGGTACAGGTTACTGCTTCTTCCGTATTCTGATCGAAGAGGAAGGCCGCTACGGCTTTACCACCTCCAATGGCGCGCCCATCACAAACTGGGGCACCAATTCTTCCTTCATCCAGAACAGCAGTACCGAGCAGGAACGGGAGGAGAATAAGTTCCAGATCCAGCTCAAGGCATCCAACTTCGCCAGCGATACCCATGTGATCGCGCTGATCTTTGCGGTGGAAGTGACCGATCAGCACTTCGGCACCATTCTGCAGGCCGAGTATCTGGGCGAGGCAGAGTACACCTATCTGGATGCCCCCTTCGTGGAATATGAAGGTACCCAGACTCCTGAGGTGGAATATGTGGACGGCGAAGCGGTTGCCATTGAGGAGAACATCTTCAAGCTGAACACCCAGGGCAAGACGTTGACCTATGTGGATATGCTCCTGGACGTGGCAGTCAAGGGTGAGGATGGCTACTACCACCTGAATACGGAAGACGGTCCGATTCTGTATGTAAATCTGGGCGAGAACGCGCCGTATATTTCCATGGGCACCATGGTGGGCGCCATCGGTGAATACGGTACCGGCTTCAAGAAGATCTTCTTCAATGAGGACGGTACGCCCGAAATGAACGCTGACGGCACTTACCACAAGGAGGACTACACCGCTGCCATGGTAGCCTATGCCCTCCATGCCGATCCTGCCACCAGTGTCTACCCTCTGACCGACGACCTGATCTATATGATCCAGAATGGCGGCGAAGACAAGGGCTGGTACACTCCCGGTTCCGGCGCCTACCTGTTGGAGGAAAAGGACATCACCGTGAATCCGGAGCTGCTCTGGATGTTTGCAGTTTGCTATCTGAAGTAAATTTACAGCCGCGGGGGAGGGGCTGCCCTCCCGCCTGCGGCAGCATAAGGAGG
>JAZOBI010000102.1:0-5785 GCA_045595885.1 Faecousia sp.
CTTATGCAACCATTACATAGCGAATCAAAATGCAGATCCTCCTTTTTTCGGGATTCCACCCTATAATATACAGCAATTTGGCAGTATTTGCAATCGCAAAGTTTTTTCTGAAAAATTCGTGTCCCGGAAATGGATTCTACGGAAAAAAGTATGGGGATAGCATTTATCCGGCATCTGTGATAGTATGAAGAAAACCGAAAAGGATGGTGCTGATAATGGCAGAATTTCAATACATCACACTAAGAGAAAAGCCGGAACTTATGAATATGGCCGCAGAGTGGTTCCACAGCAAATGGGGTGTCCCCAAGGAAGCCTATCTGGAGTGCATGGAAAGCTATTTGAAGCAGGAAACCGAATTGGGCTGGTTCCTGTGTCTGGACGGGGAGCAAATCGTTGGCGGCCTGGGCGTGATCGAAAACGATTTTCATGACCGGCCCGATCTGACTCCCAACGTCTGCGCCGTGTATACGGAAGAAAGCCACCGCTGCCAGGGTATTGCAGGAGTGCTGCTGAATATGGCTGTAGAAGATCTACGGACCAAGGGTATCTCTCCTGCTTATCTGGTAACCGACCATACCAACTTCTACGAGCGCTACGGCTGGGAGTTTCTGTGTATGGTCCAGGGTGACGGCGAGCCCGATATGACCCGGATGTACATTCACAGGTAAATTCGCCTTTGTAGCCGACAGAAATGTTTTTGTCGATGCCCACCTCGTTTGCGGCGCTGAAAACGGCGACAAAGCCAAAATTCAAAAATCAGCCACCATATGCTGCGGTTTCTGCTTCGAAGAAACCACAACATATGGTGGTATTTTTGTCCCCTGAAATAGTTTTGATTTCACAGGACATGGAAATGACTGGTTTCGGGGGATTTTAATTGTTTATTTCGTTTTGTGAGATGCCGCCGGACAATACCGAATGGTGCCGTCCGGCGGTATTGGTTACATGGTCTGCTCCTCGTAGTCGTCATATTCCTGACTACTGGAGCGCTGACCGAGGGCCTGTTTCTTTTCCTCGATTTTCTGCCACTGCTTGCGGTCGATGGAATTTCTGCGGCGGATATGCTGGTTGGCGCTGGATTGGATCATGCTAGCCAATCCCCGGAACAGTCCGAAGACAGCGGAGGCGGTTTGCTGGTGGATGTAATTTTCCACTTTCTCCAGAAGCTGGGCGGCATATTCATTGCCATGGCTGGCGGATGCTCTCAGCCATTCCATGCCTGCTTCCAGATTCCGCGGTACGCCCTGTCCGAAACAGTAGATTTTTCGTGCGTCTGTTTTTCGATGGCGGTATCGCACCGGGCAAGCAAATCCGCACCCAAAGATACACCGATTTTTCCATCATTTTTTGAATTTCCCATATTTCCTCCTTTCCAAGGAATTGACTCCTTGCAAATGTGTTGATTCTCTAAGGGAATTTGCTTTTTAATCCCTTAAAGGCGCCTGATTTTCATAATTTCCGAAAAAGGAAACACCTGAAAACCCTCGTAAAAGCCCCGCACGGCGTTGCCGGGCGGTGTAATTGGGGAGTATCCGGCGCAGGCTGGAATACTCCCTTTATCCCGCTTTCAAATACTTTCTTCCGAAATCCTCGGAATTGGCAACGAAAGCCATGCCGCTTATGCAGCATCCCCACCGACAAATAGAGGAAGTTCCTCATCATCCTCCGGGTCAAGGTCACGGTAGATCTCCGGGTTGTCCAGGCTCAGCAGATGGTACTCGTTGTTGGCAGGACCGTAAGGATTACGGTGTTTACGGACAGCAATGAGCTGCCGTTTCGTCAGAATATTGATCGCTTTCTGGAGAGAACTTTTCTTGATGCCGGTTTCACGGATGACGGTGTCCATGGTAGGCCAGCAGTACCCCTTGCTGCCGGAGCAGCAGATGAAGTAGGAGTACAGCTTGAACTGCGTGGCATCCAGCGGCACCTGGAAGATCTTGTTGGGCAGACGGAAGAATTCTTTTGTGGGCGGTTCATGCGATTTCATTCTTCCACCTCCGTCTGCTGGTCGATCCACTGGAGAAATAAGTCCCTGGGAACAAGAATCCGTGTGCCGATTTTCATGTAGGGGAATCCCTTCGAGCGAACCAATTCGTATGCGGATGCTCTGGAGATTCCAAGGACTTCGCCTACCTCCGGCGCGGTCAAGGTAAGAGGCAGGTCTTGATAACTTTTGAATTTACTTTCTCTCAATGAATCATTCCTTTCGTTTTTTAGATTTGATTTTGCACTCGCCGTTCTCTCCAAGTCAGTTCCTACCCCCGGTTTTCGGCAGCGTATCGCAGCCTTGGCATGCTTCGTCAGCACAAGCTCCATATCCCTCGCTTCCAGCTAAAGAAGAAAGCTCGCTCACTTCGCTGTGCTTTCTCTTCCCACAAAATCTTTGATTTTGCGGGAGCCCTGTTATCGCACACTTCGCCAGCCGCATATCTCCCTTGGACGGTCATTCAATTTTCAAGCTGCAAACCGAACCGCACTCGGTTCGTAACTTACGCTTGCAATTATAATGGTGTTTTGTTATACTGTAAATAGATGTAGCGGAAATATAAAATCATTCTCTATTTTGCAAAACATTACATCAATTTCAAAAAATATTTTTCGGAGCGGTATATGGAAAAGTTTCACGCCATGTTCCATGGGACAGATGTTTACATCAATGGAAAATATAAGTACAGCAGCAATGAAATTCTGACTGCATATCTGAACTTAAACTTGAGTGTGGAGGAACTGACAGAATGGCTGTTCCAGCTCAAGGCTGAGCTGCGGGATCTCAAGCTCCGGGTAGATTTCAGCGATGAGGAACGCTTTGAAGGTTATGAGAAGAATGTGCAGTGGACACAGAAACTGATTGACCAAATCGATTCCGTATGGGTTACTTTACCGCCGTACAGCAGATTTATTCAGCCGCATCAGATGCAGAAGAACAAACTGCGGGTCTGCCTGACTCACTTCTCCGATATGCTGGATGGAGATCAGGCTGCCAATCCCTTGGGCGGTTTGGAGTTTGATGAGGACGATGACGAGGAATATATCAGCACCACGGTGAAATTCGTCCCCATTGATATGGATTGGTACTGGACTGATGGCGACAGTCAATATGCCATGGACAACCAGCGCCGCATGAATGAACTGAACCAGGCCATCGAGGATCTGATGCAGCCGTATATCCATTGGGTGGAGGATGTGCTCCGGGTGAAGTGCTGTTATGAAAAACTGCTGACAGATTTTCTGCATATCAAGCATGGGTTCCTGACGGAAGCGGACTTGGCAAGACAGTTCCAAGCGTATTTCAAAACGGAATCCATGGCAGGTATGGCACACCGAAAGCTAAATGGACCGTCGCCAATCAGCTCCGGCCATGAGGTGTTCGCTCCGCAAGGCGGCGCGCCGTTCCTCTGCGCCAGCTACGATTTTGACCGTCTTGGTGCGTTTCTGTATGAAGATTTCTTCAGGGGATTGGCAGAACACTATATTCCCAAGCGGTGTAGCAACTGTGGCAAGTGGTTCCTGATCGATGCCGGTATCTACTCCGATTACTGCGAGAATCCACTGGCAGAGGACAAGACCAAGACCTGCCGGATGGTCAGCGCACGAAAAAAATATGATACCAAGTGCAAGGAAGATCCCGTTTGGAATATCTACAACAAGGCGTACAAGGCACACTATGCCCGGATCGCCAAGAAGAAAATGACCAAGGCGGAGTTTGAAGCCTGGTCCCGGTATGCAGTGGAGCTGCGGGAACAGGCAGAAAGGAAAGAGATTTCCTTTGAGGAATATGTGCGGACGATCAAGAAATAAAGGGCCTTACTGTGCTGTGTTTCTCACTATACTACTAGGACAAACAGTGCCAAAAACTATACGGTCAAATTCTGGTTCCTAAAAATTCAGCATTTCAACCAAATCAGACGCACGATCCATATGCAAAACCACCGCGCAAAGCTGCTTTCCGTGCGGTGAAACGGTTTTGCGTCTGCCAATGGGATTTTTCAATAATTTTTCAATCTTTTATCTTATAATAAACACAAAGGACGGTGATCGTATGCGGATATTACTGGTTGAAGATGAAAAAAGAATGGCGCAGGCACTGTGCGAACTTCTGCGGCTTGAAAAATATGAGGTGGATCACTGTGTCAACGGTCTGGATGGTTTGGCAGCTATCGAAAGCGGCATCTATGACATTGTGATTCTGGATGTGATGCTTCCGGGTATGAATGGGTATGAGATTGCCAAGCAGGTTCGAAGCAAGGGCATTGCAACACCGATCTTGATGCTCACCGCTAAGGCGGAACTTGATGATAAGGTCACTGGCTTGGACAGCGGCGCAGACGATTATCTGACCAAGCCTTTTATGACCAAAGAACTGTTGGCACGACTTCGTGCGTTGGGCAGAAGAAGGTTCGGCGCAACGGATGGTCTATTATCCTACGGCGATATTTCCATGGATACCGGCACGTTCACACTATCCTGCACGACAAGTGGTCAAAGTGTTCGGCTCAGTGAGAAAGAATACAGGATCCTGGAATATATGATCGCAAACAGTGGGCAGATCCTGACACGGGAGCAGCTTGCGGTGAAGATCTGGGGATATGAGAGTGATGCCGAATACAATAATGTGGAAGTTTATATGTCCTTTACCCGCAAGAAGCTTGCCTTTGTAGAATCGAAGATCGAAATCAAGGCTGTGCGCGGGATAGGATACGAATTGAGGTGCGGCGATGTTTAAGAGATCCAGAAGAAAAATCGTTGCGTCGATTATGTCCATCCTGGTGTTACTTTGGGTGGGAACATTGGGTGTGATCTATGCTTTCAGCTATCTCGAGATGTCCAATGATAACGAGCAAATGCTGAAAACACATTCACAAATGTATGTGCTATCGCAGCCATCAGAAATGATTTCTCCGTCAGTCAGACCGGATCCTGATGACAATTACGGTGGTAAGTCCGGCTTTAGGGATTCGCCCGCATTTCAACTATCAAGATTTTTTACAGTTGCACTGTCTTACGACGGTAAGGTGCTGGAAGTGAAAAGTGATATACCATCGATCCACTCGAATGAAAAGCTGATAAAGCTGGCATACCATGTTTCGGAGAAACAAAACGATTATGGTGTGGAAGGACATTTTTCGTTTTACCGGATGGATAAAGGGGGATATATCCTCATCACTTTCATGGATAATACCGTTGTCTATGAAAGTGCCATGACCTTATTCCGATATACGCTTATCATCGGTAGCGTGGCGCTGGTGCTGTTTTTCTTCTTGGCGAGATTTCTTGCGAAGAAGATTGTTGCACCGTTAGAGGAAAGCTATCAAAAGCAGAAACAGTTTATTTCCGATGCTGGGCATGAGCTGAAGACGCCGGTTTCCGTGGTCAGCGCCAACGCGGAGCTTCTGTCCAGGGAAATTGGCAATAACCAATGGCTTCAAAACATTCAGTACGAGAATGAGCGGATGGGTTTGCTGGTGGGGCAGCTTTTGGACCTTGCCCGGACGGAAAATGTTACGCCCCAGATGGAGCACATTGATTTGAGCCGCCTGGTTGCCGGTGAAGCCCTCCCCTTTGAAAGTGTTGCCTTTGAAAAGGGGCTTGTGCTGAATAGCAATATCACGAATGGAATTACTGTGGAAGGTAACAGCACACAGTTAAAGCAGCTGACCTCCATTCTGTTGGATAACGCAATCCGTCACAGCAAGCCTGACGGCGAGGTGCGCCTGACCTTAACTAAGAATCACGGCATTACAGAACTTTCTGTGATTAACAAGGGTGACGAAATCCCCGCAGAACA
>JAZOBI010000103.1:0-3880 GCA_045595885.1 Faecousia sp.
TCCAGGCAACGGGCGGTCACGTCCATCAGCTGTTGTGCCTCGGCCGAAACGCTGCCCACACCTACCGTTGCGGCGGTGTCGCCGTGGTAGCCTTTATAAAAGGCACCCACATCAATGCTTACGATATCACCTTCGCGCAGGATGCGCTGCTTGTTGGGGATACCGTGGATAACCTCATTGTTCACCGAAACGCAAGCCGAGGCGGGAAATCCGCCGTACCCCAAAAAGGAGGGCTTTGCGCCATGGGATGTGATGAATTGATGGACCGCCCGGTTTACGTCCTGGGTGGTGGCTCCGGCTTTACAGGCTGCAAGGCCTGCTGCCAGCGCACCACCGGCGATCCTGCCGGCTTCCCTCATATGGGAAAGTTCCTGGCTGGTCTTGAGAATAATCATGCTTCCGCCCCCAAAGCTTTCAGGGTCATGGAAGTGTTTTCCTCAATGGTCTTTCCGGCTACCTCGACCAGCAGGCCCTTGCCGGCGTAGAAAGCCTTCAGGCTCTCGTGGGTCCAGTCTGCTGCAACGTCGGAAACCTCGACGCCGATCTTGGGTGCGTTTTCGATGGGTGCATCGAAGGTGTAGAAGGGCAGCACATTCTGGCCGCCGATGACGATTGCCTTGTCACCGGTGCCCAGGGTCACGGCATTGATCTTGCCGCTGAAAGGTGCCGTCTTAGGTGCGAAAGACATAATTGATTTTCCCCCTTGGATTTTTTTGTTTTTTATTTATACAAAGTCCCGGATGGAAAATGCGCTGTGCCGACAAACCACAGGTACCACTCTGCCTCATGACCGCAGAGCGTACCGCTGATCAGGCGGCCTGGGGCAACTGCCGGATGCAGCGACTCCCCTTCCCGGATCTTGTATTTAAGGTTAATTACAGTCCGATGGACTGCATGATGCCCTTCAGGGCGACTTTCATAGGATCATTCTCCGGCAGTTTGCTGGAAGGCTCGCCGTTGCAATCACAATGGTACACGGCATCGTCCTGGGGCAGCACACCGAAAAGCTTCAGGCCGCGGCGCTCAATTTCTTCTTTGATGCCTTCATTGAGTTCACCGCCCGGTGCCCGGTTGATGATCAGGCCCATCTGGCTGGGCTTCAGTTCCATTTCATTGATCATCTCCGCGATTCTTGCCACAGCCTGTACGCCGCGGCGGGAACAATCGGAAATCAGCAGCATGGTATCCACCTTGGGCAGCGTGCCGCGGGCTACGTGCTCCAGACCGGCTTCGTTATCCATAACGATATAGGAATAATTTTTGGCATACTTGTCCACCTGGGTCTTCAGCACGCCATTGACATAGCAGTAGCAGCCTTTGCCCTGGGTGCGGCCCATGACCAGCATATCAAAATCGTCCTCTTCAATGAGGGCGGAGTTAAATTTCACTTCCGCATATTCCGCCTTGGTCATGCCCTTGGGAATGGTTCCCTTCATTTCCGCCTGAGCCATTTCTTCACGAATGGCGCCCAGACTGGTTTCCACCTCTACGCCCAGGACCTCATTGAGGTTACTGTTGGCATCGGCACCCACCACCAAAACAGGGCCCTTATTTTTCTTGCACAGGTAGTCAATCATCATGCCGCAGGTGGTGGTTTTACCCACGCCGCCCTTGCCGGCAACTGCGATGGTATGGGGCATAGTATTTTCTCCTTTGGAGTGGGAATTGCAAATGGGCGCACCAAGCCCATATTGATACACGTATATCCTAGCACAACTGCCGTAGAAATTCAACCACAATTTTTTGGCATTTCCGTATTTTTTGCGTTTTTTGCGACTTTATACAGACACCAAAAAGCATTTTGTCCGCGTACCGAAGACTCCCGGAGTCAATTTTGCCCGCTTTTCAAAAAATGGACCCAGGTATACAAAAACCACCCCGCAAAAATTCCTTGCGGGGTGGCACGGTAATGTACTTAGCTTTCGTTCTGCCCGTGCAGTTTGATGCGCCTGTGTTCCCGAATGCCGTTGACATAACATTTGTGACACATGGCGATGTAGCAATCATTGCCACCGAGCACCACCTGAGCGCCTTCGGTAACGATCAAGCCTTCGGAGATACGGGCATTGACGGTGGCTTTGGCGCCACAGTCGCAAATGGTTTTGATCTCCTGAATGGTGTCGGCCACTTCCATCAGCCGGCGGCTGCCGGGAAACAGACGGGTCTGGAAATCGGTACGCAAACCAAAGCAGATCACAGGCACACTATGGCCGTCCACAATCGCCCGGAGCTGGTCGATCTGTTTTTCCGCAAAAAACTGTGCCTCATCAGCAATAATCACATGACATTTACGCACTTTGCTGCCCAAAAAACGGGCATAAATGTCCACATCCGGAGAAATGACCTCACATTCTGCCATCAGACCGATCCGGCTGCGAATAAACTGGGCACCGTCCCGGGTGTCCGCGCTGGGTTTGATCAGCCAGACATTGAGATCGTTTTCCTCATAATTATACTTGGTGATCAATGCCTGGGCTGTTTTGCTGGAGCCCATGGCGCCATACTTAAAATATAATTTTGCCATTTTCTCCCCTCCTTATGTGCCGTCATTATAGCAGACAACCGGGCAATATGCAAGCCATAAATACGCCATGGCAACCTTGACTTTTGAGCGGGATTACCATACAATGATACCATTCTTTTGCAAGGAGAAGTATGCCGTGAAATCCATTTATCTCCGTTTGTCCGCGCTGCTGATAACCCTGTGCCTGGTGACAGGCTGCGCCATAGGACCCGGAACCTCCGCTGACAGCACAAGCGGAAATTCATCCCCCTCCTCGGCCCCATCCACATCCACAACGGCGCCTACGGAGCCTTCCATCACCGCCCCTACCGAGCCCTCCACCCCGGCGCCTACAGAGCCTTCTTCCACCGCGCCTACGGAGCCGCCGCTGCCGGAAACCTTTCCGATGCGTACGGTTACGGATGCAGATGTTTATATCGAAACCCTCGGGGATTCCCAGCCGGTTGCCACCCTTGCCAGGGATACCACGGTGGACACCATTGAAATTGGAGAAACCTGGAGCAGCATTCTCATGGACGGAGAAATCCGTTACATCCAAAGCGCTATGCTGCGGGAACCGGGTCGCTATCTGGTCGTCATTGACGCAGGGCATCAGCGTGTGGGCAATCTGGAACTGGAGCCGGATGGTCCGGGATCTTCCACCATGAAATACAAAGTTTCTTACGGCACCGCAGGCAGATTTACCGGTCAGCCGGAATATGTGCTGAATCTGCTGGTAGCCCTGATCCTGGAGGAAATTTTGCTGGAGCGGGGCTATGATGTGGTCATGATCCGCACCCACCACGATGTGGATTTGAGCAATTCCCAGCGGGCAATTATGGCCAACGAACTGTACGCCGACGCCTTCATCCGCATCCACGCCAACGGCGCGGACGACCCTAACCTGTGTGGCATTATGACCCTGTGTCAAACCGCCGCCAATCCCTACAACAGCCATTTATATGCAGACAGCCGGGCGCTGTCCGATGCGGTTCTGACAGAAACCGTGGCCGCAACCGGCGGCGTACGCCAGTATGTCTGGGAAACCGATACCATGAGCGGCATCAACTGGTGCCAGGTTCCGGTGACCATTATCGAAATGGGATACATGACCAACGAAAAGGAAGATCGGCTGATGGCCACCGAGGAATACCGGCAGAAGCTGGCCCTTGGCATCGCCAACGGCATCGATTCTTATTTCGCACAACTTAACCGCTAATAATCAGGCCTGCCGAAAAAGCGGGATGCTCTTATCGGAGAATTTGAATAAGGGTATGGGCATAGCCCGAGGCATTGATCATACAAATGCGAAGTCCGCAATAAAAACAGAAAGAGAGAACAAGATGGAATGCGCCCATCAAGTTCTCTCTTTTTCTA
>JAZOBI010000104.1:0-20128 GCA_045595885.1 Faecousia sp.
GGTCTGGTCGGCGTAAGCAGTAGTGCGAAGATGACGGGTACGCTTGGTGGTCTTCTTGGTGAGGATGTGGCTCTTGTAAGCGTGGGCTCTCTTAACCTTACCGGTCTTGGTCAGGTTGAATCTCTTCTTAGCACCGCTGTGTGTTTTTACCTTGGGCATAGTAGGTTCTCCTTCCGATTCTTTTGTAATCTTACTTGTTGTTCTTGGGGGTCAGGAACATGGCCATAAAGCGGCCTTCCAGCTTGGGATTTTTCTCCATGGTGGCGCAATCTGTGCAAGCTTCGGCAAAATCCAGCAGCAGCTTTTCGCCCAGATTGGTATGTGCCATTTCGCGGCCGCGGAAACGGACGCTGACCTTGACCCGGTTGCCGTCGGCCAGGAATTTCTGGGCGGACTTAACCTTGGTATTCAGGTCGTTGGTGTCGATGCTGGGGCTCATGCGGATTTCTTTGATCTCCACAACCTTCTGGTTCTTTCTGGCATCCTTCTCCCGCTTCTTCTGATCGTAGCAGAATTTGGAATAGTCCATAATCTTACAGACGGGGGGTGTGGCATTGGGAGAGATCTTCACCAGATCCATGCCCTGTTCTTCTGCCATGGCATTCGCCTCCGCGGCAGATACGATACCCAGCTGGGCACCGTCGGCACCGATCAGACGAATCTGCGGATCCCGGATTTCCTCATTGAGCTGATGTTCTAACTTAGCGATGGTAAGCACCTCCAAAAAACAATAAAAGCGGATGCCACAGCATCCGCGCAATTCCGCAATCCTCCCCTACCGGGGAAAACCAAAGGGAATATTGACCGTTTTGCCAGTGCTTACGGTGAGGCGGATGTATAGCCTTCTTTATTACCCAGGTATTCTAGCACAGCTTCTTTCTGTTGTCAAGAGGAATTTTTCAATTTTTACGGCTTTTTTCCGGCAAAACCGCCCTCCGAATACACATCGGAGGGCGGACATTTCCCGTTACAGGTTGTAATAGCGGTCAAATTCTGCCGGGTGGGGAATTTTGGACATTTCACTGCACTCGGCGCGCTTGGACTTAATGAAATTCTTCAGCAGTTCCTCGGGGAATACGCCACCGGCGGTGAGGTAATCGTGGTCGGCTTCCAGCGCGTCCAGCGCCGCCTCCAGAGAGGTGGGCAGACCCTGCAGCTTGGCCTTTTCTTCTTCCGGCAGGTGGAAGAGATTGAAATCGTAGGGGCCCCAGCCGTTGGCATGGGGATCGATCTTATTCTTCACGCCATCCAGACCGGCCATCAAAATGGCGGCGTAGCAGAAATAGGGATTGCAGGTGGCATCGGGGTTCCGCAATTCAAAGCGGCGCTTATCCGGGCTCTTGGCATAGGCAGGGATCCGGATCACCGCGGAACGGTTGGAGGTGGCATAGCCCACAGTGACAGGCGCTTCAAAGCCGGGCACCAGACGCTTGAAGGAGTTGGTGCTGGGGTTGGTCAGAGCGCACAGGGAGGCAATATGCTTCAGCAGGCCGCCCATGAAATAATGGGCCGTTTCGCTCAGCTTGGCATAGCCGTTGTCATCGGAGAACACCGGCTGGCCGTCCTTCAGGAGCAGCATATGCACGTGCATACCGGAACCGGCTTCGCCATAAATGGGCTTGGGCATGAAGGTGGCGGATTTGCCGTACTTGAGTGCGGTGTTGTGGATGATGTACTTGATGAGCATGGTATTGTCCGCCATCCTGGACATCTGGCCCAGCTGGGGCTCAATCTCGAACTGGCCGGAGGCGGCCACTTCGGGATGGTGATAGTTCAGCTCGATGCCGGCTTCCTTCATCAGCAGGCACATTTCGCTGCGGCACTCGTAGGAGGTGTCGAAGGGCTTGGCAATGTGATAATTCTTCTGTTTGGGCACGATAACACCCCGGCCCTCGGTGGCGCTGTTCCAGTAGGACTGCTGGGTATCCACAAAGGCGCTGACGGAATTGGGCTGCACTTCCCAGCCCACCTGATCAAAGAGGTAGAACTCAAATTCCGGCAGGATCAGCATGGTGTCGGCGATGCCGCTGTCTTTCATATACTGTTCCGCGGCCAGCACAATATTCCTGGGATACTGCGCCAGGGGCCGGTTTTCCGGCGTGTCAATAATCATGGCGTTACCGGTCATGGACAGAGTGGGGATCTGGCAGAAGGGGTCGATCATAGCCGTATCCGGGTCGGGGATGAAGACCATGTCGCTCTTTTCCACCACGGCATAGCCATAGTTGGAGGCATCGAAGCCGATGCCGTATCGCATGGTTTCTTCGGAGAAATTCTCCGCCAGAATCGTTACATGGCGGAACTGGCCGGAAATATCCACCATTTTAAAGTCTACCAGCTTAATATCGTGTTCGCGGATCATATTCAGGATGTCCTGTACCGTTTTTGTCATAGTCTTGGCGCCTGCCTTTTCTGTAAATTTAGGGGTACTCCATATATTAAAGAGTACCCCTTTTTGCCTGTGCTGTCAAGTCGAAATTTCCCAAGCCCGACGGAATATTCGCTGTTCACAACGGCTACAATGGTTACAGGCGGCCCACGATGGTTCCGGGCTCTTCCCGGAAAGCCGAGCGGACTTCCACCACAATATTGCGCTCCTTTGCCCACTCCACGCAGCGATCATGGAGCACCTGGGCGCCCTGGGCGCACAGCGCCAGCATGGAATCGTAATCGATCACCGCGAATTTTACCGCGTCGGCATACCGCCGGGGATCCCGGTCGTAGATCCCATCCACATCGGTGAAAATAACGCACCTGTCCGCCTTTAGCATGGCAGCCAGAGCCACCGCTGTGGTATCCGAGCCGCCACGCCCCAGGGTGGTTATGTTTTCCAGTTCGTCAATGCCCTGAAACCCGGCCACAACCACGATTTTTCCCGTTTCCAGCTCCCGTCGGATCCGGTCGGAGCGCATATGCCGGATCCTGGCATTTCCATAAACCCGATCCGTCAGCAATCCCGCCTGCCAGCCGGACAGACTGATGGCAGGAAACCCCATGCTTTCCACCGCCATGGCAAGCAGCGCGGCGGAGATATTCTCCCCCGCTGACACACAGGCATCCGATTCTCTGGCAGAAGGGTGATCTGTGACAGAGCGGATTTTTTCCAGCAGCCGGTCCGTCAGATCTCCCTGGGCGGATCCCACCGCCACCACTTGATGGCCCTGCCGGGCAGCATCCACCAATCGCTGCGCCGCGTTTCGGATTCGCATGGCATTGGCCACGGAAGTACCTCCGAATTTCTCCACTATCAGCATAAAAACACCTCCACGCCATTCTACGGCGGGAAAGCCAAAAAGGTGACAAAATAATAGGGATTTATCGGTCCGACTATAACCGTACCACTGGTCGGGCAAGGCCATGGCCTTGCCCGACGATCATGCCGGAAACGAACAGCCCAGCAAACGGAAATCTGACAGCAATCCAACAAAAAGAGCCGCCAAAACGGCGGCTCTCGGATATTCCTTTCTCAGCCTGCGGCAAGAATCTCTGCCTTGATCACGGCAGGGATTTTCTGGAAGGAAAGCAGCATCTCATCCACAGAAATGCCGATCTGGGATGTTTCCGCGGCAATGGTCACCACGCCGCAGCCATTGGACGGAGCGATGGAATTGACCGTCATCAGATTGGCGTTCTGCTGTGTGAAGGCAGAAAGCAGACCGGCCAGAGCGCCGGGCTCATCCCGCAGCTGGAACTGGAAGGTAATAATGCGGTTGGTGCTCATATTCCGGAATGGCTGCACCGCGTCCCGATATTTATAAAAGGCGCTGCGGCTGATTTCCGTCATCTTGGCAGCTTCATTGACAGTGGATGCTTCGCCTGTAGCCAGCAGCCGCTTGGCCTCGGCAACTTTCAAAAAAATCTCCGGCAACGCGGACGCTTCCACAATATAATATTTGGGATTCTGGCTCATATGGAGACCTCCTAAATCGCTCTACTCAAAATATAGTTTTCTGCATACAGACACTTGTAATTGTATCACAGATTTTCTAAAATGCAATACCCCGCAGGAATATTTCTTTGGAGGTTCGGCCATGTCACGCAATTTTGTTCATTCTGCCCTGTCTATAGCGATCTGCGCGGCGCTGGTATGGCTGGCTTTTCGGTTTTTGCTGCCTGTTGCCACGCCTTTTTTTCTGGGCATTTATCTGGCATTGGCGGCAGATCCGGCTGTCAGGCTGCTCCATGATCGGTTTCATTTCCCCCGGCCGGCAGCCTCTGCCCTGGGAGTCAGCGCGGCTTGTCTGCTGACGGCCACCATTTTGACATTGTTGACAGGGGTGCTGATGGGGCAGCTTTCCCATCTTCATAACGCGCTTCCCCAGCTGGAGGACACCGTAACTCAGGCAATCACCCTGCTGCGGCAATGGCTGCATTCTCTGGCGGATAAGTTGCCGAACAACCTG
This sequence comes from Faecousia sp., assembly GCA_045595885.1. GTDB lineage: Bacteria > Bacillota > Clostridia > Oscillospirales > Oscillospiraceae > Faecousia. Next base: position 4,404 of record JAZOBI010000104.1, read on the forward strand.
CACGATACCATTGACCGGGCTTTGAAAGATTCCTTCGACGGTGGAATTCTGGGTCAGAAATTTCTGGAGATGATGCCCCAAATGGCAGCGGGGCTGGTTGGGCATCTTTCCTCCGGGGTATTCGGGCTTTTAACCGGTATTATTTCCGGTTACATGATTTCCGGACGGCTGCCCCGAATCCGCGCCTGGGTGCAGAACCATACGCCGGAAAGTTGGCAAAACCGTTACCTGCCGGTATTGCGGCAGATCCGAAAATCTCTGAGTGGGTGGCTGATCGCGGAACTGAAGCTGGCAGGTGTGGCGTTTATTCTGCTGCTGGTGGGATTTTGGATTCTGGGCATCGGAAACAACCTGGCTCTGGCAGGGCTGATCACCGTGGTGGATGCTTTCCCTGTGTTGGGGGTGGGCACCGTGCTGATTCCCTGGAGTTTGGTCTGTCTGCTGCAGGAGCAGTATGCCCGGGGTCTGGGTATTTTGGGGCTTTACGCCGCCATATGGCTGATTCGTTCGGTGCTGGAGCCACGGCTGGTGGGCAAGGGGCTTGGGCTGGATCCGCTGGTAACGCTGGTGACCATCTATGCCGGCTGGCGCCTGTTTGGCATTGTTGGTATGCTGCTGTCGCCCATTTTGGCCATGATGGCCACACAGATCGTAAAAACCCTGCGAAGGTAAATGGTTGTTTGCACTACGATGGTGCCGTAGGGTGTATGTGTAAACAACAATTTATCTTCCTTTTAGAAAACTGCCTATTGTGTATTTCGCATTTTTTTGCTATAATAATTGGAAATGTTATTATATTGGATGTGTATAGTGTGAAATACGGAATTTGGAATGTATCGAAACCTGAAATGGGAGCTGTCAACGCCCTGGTTACCGGCGGTTACGCTCCCCTGACCGCCATGGTGCTTTCTGCCCGTGGAATCCAAAACCCTGCCCAGGCCCAGGCCATGCTGAACTGTTCCTGTCAAATGGCAGATCCCTTTCTGATGAAGGATATGGATCTGGCCGCCGGCCGGTTAGGGCTCGCCATGACCCGTGGCGAGAAGATCGCCATTTTTGGCGACTATGATGTGGACGGTATCACCTCCACCTGCCTGCTGACCCATTTCCTGCGTCGCCATGGCGCTGATGTGGTCAGCTATATCCCCGGTCGCATTGAAGAAGGCTATGGACTCAACGCCATCGCTATCCATCAGCTCCATGAAGAAGGTGTAAAGCTGATCGTTACGGTGGACTGCGGTATTACTGCCGTGGCAGAGGCTCAGCTTTGCAAGCAGCTGGGCATCGACCTGGTGATCACCGATCACCATGAGTGCAAGGATACCCTGCCCGAGGCGGTGGCTGTGGTGGATCCCCATCGGCCTGATTGCCGGTATCCCCATCACAACCTTTGCGGCGTAGGCGTGGCCTTCAAGCTGGCCTCGGCCCTGTGCGGCAGTCAGGAGGAAGTGCTGCGGGATTATGCGGATATGGTCTGCCTGGGCACTGTGGCGGATGTCATGCCTCTGTTGGGTGAGAACCGGGCCTTTGTTGCCCGGGGTCTGGAAGCGCTGAGAAATACCAAACGTCCCGGCCTCGCCGCTTTGATGACCGAGTGCAACTGCGCACCGGAAAAAATCACCGCCTCTGCCATCGGGTTTATGCTGGCTCCCCGGATCAATGCCGCCGGCCGCATGGGTCAGATTGATCTGGCTGTGGATCTGTTTTTGACGGAGGATCCCCATCAGGCACGAAATCTTGCCCGGTCACTGTGCGAACTGAACCGGCAGCGTCAGGCAGTGGAATCGGAAATTTTTCAGCAAGCCATTCAAATGCTGCCCGTGGACAAGCAGCCGGAAGCCATTGTGCTGGCCGATGAGCGTTGGCACCAGGGCGTGGTCGGCATTGTAGCCAGCCGCATTGCCGAGGAATATTGCTGCCCCACCTTCCTGATCTGCCTGGACGGTGAGCACGGCAAAGCCAGCTCCCGCAGCTATGGAGGCTTCAACCTGTTTTCTTCCCTGACCGCGCTTTCGCCTCTGTTGGAAAGCTACGGTGGCCACGAACTGGCCGCGGGCTTTACCATTCGCCGGGATCAAATTACCGCATTCCGGGAAGCGGTCTGCGCCCTGGCCGCCGATTTTTATGTGGATAACGGCCCCAGAACCGTGTTGGACGCGGATTGCGTCATCACCCCGGAACTGCTGACCGTCAAGGGCATTGATGCCCTGTCTGCCCTGGAGCCCTGCGGAAACAGCTGCCCCAGACCCATACTGGTGATGGAAAATATGCTCATCGAGCGCATCAGCCTGGTGGGCGGCGGCCGCCATATGCGGTTGCGGCTGCGTCACGGCAACCACAGCATTAACGCCATTTGTTTCTCCACCACCCCGGACATCGCCTCCATCGAAACGGGCGATCTGGTGGATGTGGCGTTCCAGCCCCAGATCAATGAATTCCGGGGCGAACGAACCGTTCAAATGAACATTACCGACATCCGCCCCAGCTGCAATGCCGATTGCGGCCTGGATGCCGGGTTGTATAGAAAACTGCGGCTGGGCCATTTGACTGCCGGCGAAGCCGCGGCATTGCTGCCGGACCGATCCACCCTGGGCAATGTGTGGCGGTATCTTGCCAGTTTTGACCGCGTCCGGGAAACACCGGATTGCCTGTGCCGCAAGATCGTACGCCGCTGCGGCGCTCCATTGGAGCTGGCGCAAATGCTGACCTGCATGGATATATTTGCCGACGTGGGGCTTCTGCACTTCCAGCGGCAGGGAAAATATCTGCTGCTTCAGCCGGTGGCTAACCACGCCAAGGCTGATCTGCAGCAAAGTGTCACCATGCAGCGTATCCTGCAAGCGAAAGAGAGTTGATTTCATGGAAACCTACGAATTCCATTATGGCGTATTATGCGACATCCTTCAGCAGCGTATGCCCAACGCCGATATGGATCTGATCAACAAGGCCGTTGCTTACGCCAACGAAAAGCACCAATTCCAAAAGCGTAAGGACGGTTCTCCTTACATCATCCATCCCCTGGCAGTGGCAGCCATCGTGGTGGAAATGGGTCTGGATATGGACGCCCTGCTGGGCGCGCTGCTCCACGATTGCATCGAGGACACGGATGCCAGCCACGAGGATATTGAAAAGCGCTTTGGTCCCACCGTGGCAGAACTGGTGGAAGGCGTTACCAAGCTGACCCGCGCGGACTTTACCTCCACCGAAGAAGCCCAAATGGAAAACCTGCGGAAAATGTTCATGGCCATGAGCAAGGACATTCGGGTGGTGCTGATCAAAATCGCCGACCGGCTGCACAATATGCGTACCATGCAGTACCAGTCCCCGGAAAAACAGGTAAAGAAATGCCGGGAAACCATGGATATCTACGCCCCCCTGGCGCACCGCCTCGGTATGCAGAAGATGAAATGGGAGCTGGAGGATATTTCCCTGCGTTACCTGGTGCCGGATGACTACAACACCATCATGGCATACCTGGAAAGCCACCGGGATCAGGATGAGTCCTTCATGAACGCCATCCGTCTGACCATTTCCGAGCGTTTGAGCAATGTGAACATCAACCATACTGCTTACGGCCGCATCAAGCACGTCTACTCCATCTACCGGAAAATGCAGTCCCAGGGCAAGGATATGCATGAACTGTACGACCTGTACGCTTTCCGGGTTCTTGTAGACACCATTCCCGATTGCTATATCGTCCTGGGACACATTCATGACCTGTTCAACCAGGTGCCCGGACGCTTCAAAGACTACATTTCCACCCCCAAGCCCAATATGTATCAGAGCCTGCACACCACCGTCATCGGCAAGCAGGGCATCCCCTTTGAGGTGCAGATCCGCACCTGGGATATGCACGAAACCGCCGAATATGGCATCGCCGCCCACTGGAAATACAAGCAAAACAGCGGCGACGGCAACGAGCGGGACTATGAATGGGTGCGCCGTGTGCTGGAAAGCCAGCAGGATGTGGGCGCCGACGAGTATATCCAGTCCCTGAAGATCGATATGTTTGATGACGAGGTATTCGTCTTCACCCCCAAAGGCCGTATCGTCAGTTTGCCTGCCGGCTCCACGCCCATCGACTTTGCCTATGCCATCCATTCCGGCGTGGGCAACTCCATGATCGGCGCCAAGGTCAATAACCGCATCATCAATATCGACAGTCCTCTGCAAAACGGTGATATCTGCGAAATCCTCACTTCCAAAACCGCCAAGGGTCCCAGCCGGGACTGGTTGAATATCTGCAAGAGCAACCAGGCCCGCACCAAGATCAAGCAGTGGTTCAAGAAAGAGAAGCGGGAAGAAAATGTGGCCCATGGCCGCGCCTCCTTCGAAGCGGAAATGAAGCGGACCGGTCTGCCCCTTTCCATCACCATCGACCCCGAAGTCAGTCCCCATCTGCTGAAAAAATTGGCCTTCGACAGTTGGGAGGATATGTACGCCGCCATCGGCTACGGCGGCATGACCGCCCTGAAGGCCGTTGGACGGATCCGGGACGAAGTGAACCGGGCGCTGAAAATTCAGCAAAGCGAAAAGGCACAGCTGCAGGTCAAGACAGAAGAAATCCAGCTGGATCGCCATGCCATCAACGGCGTCATTGTGGAAGACATCGACTCCTGCATGATCAAGTTTGCCAAGTGCTGCGCGCCGGTACCTGGCGATGCCATTGCCGGCTTTATCACCAAGGGTTTCGGCGTTTCCATCCACCGGGCAGATTGCCCCAACGCCGCCCATCGCCATGACCCCATTCAATCCGCCCGCTGGGTGCAGGTTCGCTGGGCCAACGAAGAAAGTCAGCCCTTTGAAACCACGCTGGAATTGGATTGTATTACCCGTGACGGACTTTTGTTGGACGTGGCCACGGTTATGTCCACATCCCGTGTACGGCTCAAGGAGCTCAACGGTAAAGATTTGCCGGATAACAAGAGCATTTTCACCGTCCGCTTTGAGGTCAGAAATGTTACCGAACTTGAAGTCATCCGCACGAAGCTGCTGGAGATCCGGGACGTGGTGGGCACCAGACGGGGACAAAACTAATCGGATAAATTGTTGTTTGCAACAAATGATCGGCCTTGCGGCCGATGCCATGCTTCGCATGGCGGGGAAACGGATTGCCACGTCGCGCAAGCGCTCCTCGCAATGACATGCTTTGGAGTCTTTCGCGGTAAATATGGGCACAAACGGCAACGAAACTGTGTCATTGCGAAGCCCGAAGGGCTGTGGCAATCCGTCCATCCCTGCATCCGAAGGATGCTCGGCGGCAGCAAGCCGCCGCCCTACAATAATAGCATAAACAACAATTTATCGCTGGAGGAAAAGGTATGCGCGCTGTACTGACAAGAGTTACTTCCGCTTCCGTCACCATTGACGGTCAAGTGGTGGGTCAAATCGGCAAGGGCTTTTTGATCCTGCTGGGTGTTGGCCCCAATGACACAGAAAAAGAATGTCGCTACCTGGCCGAAAAAGCCCTGGGTCTGCGGGTTTTTGAAGATGAAAACGGCAAAATGAACCTGGGATTGGAATCCGTGGGCGGTCAGGTGCTGGTTGTCAGCCAGTTTACCCTTTACGGCAACTGCCGCAAAGGCCGCCGACCCAGCTTTGTGGGTGCCGCCGGCCCGGAATTGGGTAATGCGCTTTACGAAAAATTCCTTTCCATTTGCCAAGAGCTGGGCTATCCGCCTCAGCACGGCCAATTCGGCGCCGATATGAAAGTGGCATCCGTCAATGATGGCCCGGTGACCCTGATTTTGGACACCGACGAGCTGATGGACACACCCCGGAGGTAAACTATGCTGAACATTCATACCCTGACCCTGGGTCTGTACCAGACCAACTGCTATATCGTCCATAACGACGGCAGCAAACGCTGCATCGTCATCGACCCCGGTTACGATGCCAACACCATTTTGAACCGATCCGCGCTGCTGAACCTGGAAATAGAGGCCATTTTGCTGACCCACGGTCATTTTGACCATGTGGGTGCTGTGCGTCAAATCGCCGCGGACACCGACTGTAAGGTGTATGTGGCGGAAAAGGAGCTGACGCTGCCGGCAGCCATGACCGACGGCCCTTTGTACTACACCGAAGTGTACCCTGCCGAAGGCAAGCTGAATGTGGCCGGCATGGAGATTACCGTGCTGCCCACCCCGGGCCATACCCCCGGCTCCGTATGCCTGCTGATCGCTGACGCCATGTTCTCCGGCGACACCCTTTTTGCCGGCAGTATGGGACGATGCGATTTCCCCGGCAGCTCCATTTTCGATATGCGCAAGTCCATGAAAAAGCTGCATAATCTGGCCGGTGACTACCGGGTCTTCCCCGGCCACGCCGAGGCCACCACATTGGAATACGAACGGAAAACCAATCCTTATTTGAGATAAATTGTTGTTTACACATACACCCTATGGCGATATTGTAGGGCGAGGGCTTGCTCCCGCCGGGCATTTTGTGATACAAAATGCCGTGCCGTAGGCACAATGTGTTTATTCTCCTTCGGAAAATCCGAAAAATGTACCATTTTTCGGCGGCGGGAGCAAGCCCCCGCCCTACGGCACCATCGTAGTGTAAACAACAATTTGCCTTACTAAGAGGTATCACTATGAAACTGACACTGATCGGTCACGAGGATCTGTACGCCGTGGAGCAGCTTCAGCTCTCTCTGTTTCCGGAAGGAACGGAGGGCGAGGCCGTATCGGCCCTGCACCGGGGCAGAATCTGGCTTACAGCAACGGCAAAAATCACCATAGGTGGCAAAACCGCTTCCGCGTCCCGGCGCATCAAAGCCGCGGAGGAAACCGTGCGCGCCCGTCGCAGAGCCCTGCAGCAAAGCTATTACCTGGCAGCCGTTGCGCTTCTGCCCAATTTGCCCGCCTGGGGCGCGTTGGCCGGCGTTCGACCCACCAAGATCACCACAAAGCATCTTTTGGAAGGGGGCACCGCGGTGTCTGCGGACAAGCTTCTGAAAGATGTGTATTTTGTCACGCCCGCCCGGCGAAAGCTGGCTGTGGATTGTTCCCTTGCCACCCAGCATGCCGCTTCACTTTTGGAGAAAAGGGATGTTTCGCTGTATGTGGGCATCCCCTTCTGCCCCACAAGATGCGCCTACTGCAGCTTTGTCAGCCGCACCGTGGGCAAGCGGACGGAACTGATCGAGCCTTACCTGGAAGCGCTGATTCGGGAAATTCGGCTCACAGGAGAACTGATGGCAAATTCCGGACGAACCGTGCGTACCATTTATATAGGCGGCGGTACGCCCACCACTTTGTCCGAAACCCAGATGACCCGGCTTTTGGATGCCATTACCCAGGCCTTTGACCTGGGGCGGTGCATCGAGTTTACCGTAGAGGGCGGCCGACCGGACACCTTGAACGCCGAAAAATTAAACGCCATCGCCCAATGCGGCGCTAACCGCATGAGCATCAATCCCCAAACAATGAATGACACGGTGCTGCGGGCCAGCGCCCGTCCCCACAGCGCAAGCGATGTGCTGCGGGCATACCGGGAAGCGGCGGACGCAGGTTTTACCGCCATCAATATGGATCTGATCGCCGGTCTGCCCATGGACAGCGTGGAAAGCTTCTGCCGCTCTTTGGATACGGTGGCTGCCCTGCAGCCTGCCAACATCACCGTCCACACCCTGGCGCTGAAGAAAGACGCGGATCTCTTTCAGCGCCGGGAACATCTGCCCACTGCCGAAGAAGTGACCGAAATGGTGGCCTATGCCACAAAAACTTTGTCGAATTTGGGCTACAAGCCCTACTATCTGTACCGGCAGAAATATATGTCCGGCTCCTTTGAAAATGTGGGCTGGAGCCGGGACGGGCTGGATTGCCTTTACAATATTTACATGATGGAAGAGGTTCACAGCATCGTATCCGTCGGCGGCGGCAGCATCAGTAAGGTGAATCTGCCGGACGGCAAGCTGATCCGCTTCCCCAACCCCAAATTCCCGGAACAGTATATCGAGATGATCGACTCTGTTCTGGAAAAGAAACGGGAAATGTTTGAATTGCTGCGGTAAATGGTTGTTTACACTACGATGGTGCCGTAGGGTGTATGTGTAAACAACAATTTACCTGCCGAAAGGAAGGATTCTTTTGGATACTTTAATTTCCAATGTCACCGTGGTGACCATGAACGAAAAAATGGATGTGCTGTTTGGTGCCTATATTGGCATCGAAGGAAAAAAGATCGTTTCCATTTCCCAAAAAGCCCCTCAGGAAATGCCGGCTGCCATTATTGACGGCACCGGCATGGTAGCCATCCCCGGCCTGGTGAACTGTCATACCCACCTGGCGGAAACCGCTCTGCGCGGCTATCTGGACGATTTGAGCCGGGCGGAGGCACTGGAAAAACAGCTACAAAAAGAGGCCAAAATGGACTCCCGGGCAGCTCAGGCCGCCGCAAAGCTGGCCATTGCGGAGTGCCTGCGCTTCGGCATTACCTCCGTTTCCGACCTGTACTACTACCCCGAAGCCACCGCCCAGGCCGTGGCGGACACCGGCATAAAAGCCAATATTGCCCTGTCTTCCTACCGTTTTATCGACGAAAACGAGGAATTTGACTTTGAAACCGACGAGCAGTGTCGGGAATTGGTGCGTCTGGCCGACAAATGGCACGGCTATGATGAAGGACGCATCCGCATTGATGCCGGCATCTGGGCAGAATATACCAGCAACCACCTGCTGTGGGAAGGATTGTCTGCCTATGCTTGCGAAAAAGGCATCGGTATGCAGCTGCATCTGGCCCAAAGCCAGGATGAAGCCGAGTCCTGTCTGGACCGCACCGGACTTTCCCAGGCGGAGCTCTTACATTGCCATCGGCTGTTTGCGGCGCCCACTACCGCCGCAGGCTGCGCCTGTATGACAGACTCCGACCGCAAGCTCTTGGGCAAGCACAAGGTTTCCGCCGTGGCCGCCCCCATGGCCGCCGCCAAGGCCGGTCTGCCCCAAACGCCCATTACCGACTGTGTCAAGGCCGGCATGAATGTGGCTCTGGGCACCGGCGGCGTCACGGAAAGCGGCAACCTGGATCTGTTTGAAGTGATCCGAGCCACCGCTTTGTCCGTCCGGGCAAGCGCCGGCAACGCCGACGGGCTGCCTGCCCCCGCGGCGCTGATGATGGCCACCGTCTGTGGTGCCAGAGCCCAGGGCCGCAGCGACAGCTGCGGTATGCTGAAAGAAGGCATGGACGCCGATATTGTGCTGGTGGACTTTTCCGCGCCCCATTTGCTTCCCTGCCATAATGTGCTGTCCAGCCTGGTCTTCTCTGTCAAAGGCGGCGATGTGGCTATGACCATGGTGCAGGGCAAGATCCTCTATCAAAACGGTCAATGGCTCACCATCGACCTGCGGGAAGTGGTGGAGGAACTGACCACCTATGCCATTCCCCGGTTGTTCAGCGAAGAAAAGCAGTAAGATAAATGGTTGTTTACACTACGATGGTGCCGTAGGGCGGGGGTTTGCTCCCGCCGCCGAAAAATGGTACATTTTTCGGATTTTCCGAAGGAAAATAAACACATTGTGCCTACGGCACTGCATTTTGTATCACAAAATGCCCGGCGGGAGCAAGCCCCCGCCCTACAATATCGCCACAGGGTGTATGTGTAAACAACCATTTACCGTTTTATCTTACAAGGAGATGTATCCATGTCCGACCAAAAAAAGCAGTCTTTCCTCCATGGCACAGCGCTGCTGGCAATCGCCACCGCCCTGGTAAAGATCATCGGCGCGCTGTACAAGATCCCGCTGAACGCCATCATTGGCGAGCAGGGCTTTGCCTACTTCACCACAGCCTATGAAATTTACAATGTGCTGCTGATGATCGCCACCGCCGGCCTGCCGGTTGCCATGAGCCGCATGGTCTCCGAGCAGAGCAGCATGGGTCACTATAACCAGGTACGCCGCACCTACAAAACCGCGAAATTCCTGTTTCTGACCCTGGGTATCATCGGATCCCTGCTGATGACCCTTTTCTGCCGGGAGCTGGCCCGATTCCAGCAGCAGCCTGACGCCTGGGCCGCCATAGGCGCGCTGGGTCCCTGCGTGCTGCTGATCTGCATCATGTCCGCTTACCGGGGCTTCTTCCAGGGTCAGGGCAATATGATGCCCACCTCCGTTTCCCAGGTGCTGGAAGCGCTTTGCAAGCTGATCGTTGGCATGATCGCCGCCATTTTGCTGCTGCGGCTCACCGACTCCATTCCCTTCGCCGCTGCAGGCGCCATTTTGGGTGTTACCGCCAGCTGCGCTCTGTCTGCCGTGTATCTGTGGCGCTGCTTCCGTAAGGGCTTTGCCGCCCTTCCCAAAAGCGAAGATACGACGGAATCCTATGGAGCTACTGCCAGGCAGCTTCTGCTGATCGCCATTCCCATCACCATCGGCTCCGCGGGTCTGTCCATTCTAACCATGCTGGAGACCAAGATCTACATGAGTCAGCTGCTGAATCTGGGCTATACTCAGGGTGAAGCAGACACCATGAAGGGAATATACGACTTCAGCAAAACCATTTTTAATATGCCCTGCGCCTTCATTACCCCCATCACCGTCAGTGTCATCCCCGCCATCGCCTCCCACCTGTCGCTGGGAAACCACCGGGAAGCCAAAGCCACCGAAGAGTCGGCGGTGCGGATCATGGGGCTGATCAGCATGCCCTGCGCCATTGGCCTTGCGGTGCTGGCTCGGCCTGTGATGGCCCTGCTGGGCGGCTATACCGGCGAAAAGCTAGAGCTGGCCACGGTGCTGATGACCGTTTTGGGCATTTGCGTCGTCTTTAACTCTCTGGTTCTGCTGACCAATGCCATGATGCAATCCCACGGCCATGTAAACTTACCGGTGATCCATATGTTCATCGGCGGCGCGCTGAAGCTGGTGGCTGTGTATATACTCACCGGCAATCCCAATATTGGCATTCTGGGCGGCCCCATCGGCTCGCTGCTCTGCCATTTCACTATTACGGCGCTGAATCTCATCACTATGCGCCGCTGCATCAGCCATCCCCCGGCGGTGCTGAAACATCTGATCCGGCCGCTGATCGCCGCGCTGATCATGGGCGTATTTGCCTGGGTAAGCTGGTACGGTCTGCAGATGGTCACATCCAGCCGGCTGATTCTTTGCGCCCTGCCCGTTATGGTGGGCGTCGCGGTGTACTTTATCGCCGCCATTTTGCTCAAGGTCATCACCCGTCAGGACTGCATGATGCTGCCCAAGGGTGAGAAAATCGCAAATATTTTGCATTTATAACAGGAAGAAAGAGGTAATAAAACCATGACCAAAACCGAACTGATCGCCGCTGTGGCTGAGCGCGCCGGCGCCACCAAAAAGGATGCCGAGCGCATCGTCAGCGCTACTTTTGACACCATCGCCGCCGAGCTGGCAAAGGGCGAGAAGGTACAAATCGCCGGCTTCGGCATTTTCGAAACCAAGTGCCGTGAAGCCCGTACCGGCCGCAACCCCCTGACCGGCGAGACCATTCAGATCGCCGCTTCCCGCACCCCGTCCTTCAAAGCCGGCAAGGCGCTGAAGGACGCCGCTAACAAGTAATATGCGGCTGGACAAGTATTTGAAGGTTTCCCGCCTCATCAAGCGGCGCACCGTGGCCAATGAAGCCTGCGACAACGGTCGCATCAGCGTCAACGGCAGAGTGGTAAAAGCCAGCTACGAGGTCAAAGTGGGCGATAAGATTGAGATCTCCATGGGCCCCCGGACGGTGGCCGTGGAAGTTCTGCAGGTGGCGGAAACCGTGAAAAAAGACGATGCCGCCGCTATGTACAAAGAGGTATAAAAAAGAGAGAAGCCATGGCGCGCATGGCTTCTCTTTTTCTTGTTTTGCTAAAAGTTGATTTTTCGCAGCACCCGGGTCAGCGGCACAAACAGCACCGCCACGGAAACTGCCGCGCAAATCACCTGGGGAATCATGGCCACCAAAGACTGGGCAGCGTACACCTTGGCAGCGTTCCAGGAAAACCCATAGATTACCGGCGTGATCACATCATCCAAAACCGTAAACAGCGCGGTAAATACCACGGCAGAGGCCACCACCAGCACCATTCGGGGCAGGGTGATCTTCTCCCCCAGCCGTTTTCCCAGCCATCCAAAAAACAGAGCAAACAGATTATAATAGACCAGATACAGCACGATCACATTGATCTGAAATCCGAAGAAAAAGCATCGCAACAGAGAGAAAGTTGTGGCAATCGCCAGGCCTGTTCGGATGCCATAGCAAAAGCTCAGACACAACAATATCACCGTTACCAGCTCCACGCCGGAGACCATGGACAAGGCCATCTGCACCGCGATCAGCAGCGCGACGGACATGGCCACACGGACAATAAACTTCGTACTGTTCATCAGCCGAAGGATTGGAACACCCAGATGTAGAGCTGGCCAGCCTTGATCTTCAGCGTCTCCGCGCCGGAAATGGCAGAACCGTATTCCACGCCCTCATACTCCACTGTGCCCCAGGCGGTGTTGGAATTATCCGCGTCACTGGTATAAAGCATCCAGCAGCTGCTGTAATCCGCGGGATTTTCAATGCCGTTGATGGAAGTGATCATACCGTTGCTGATGGTGCAGGAAAGCTCCCTTTCCTCAGACAGCTTGTTCATGTAGTCGATCAGAAGCATATCCGGGTTGTCCGCCAGAACATCCCCGGTTACTTTGATCACGATGCAGGTTTCGGAATCCTTGATAACCAGCGGCTCCTTCTGACAGCCGGACAGCGCGGACAGAGTCAGAAGCAGAGCAAGCAGCAGAACAGACAGACGTTTGGTTGTGTTTTTCATACATTTACCTCCTAAAAACAAAGATGCTGCGGCGTCCAAACACAAGGACGCCGCAGCCGTTTTTCTGCGACAAACCGCACTTCCCATAACGCGCAGGAAGCGGAGAAAAAGCCATTGTGTAGGTCTTCTGACTCGTGCTTTGGCAGCGATTGCTGCCAGTGGCTCTGTCTTCCCAGTTTCCCAGTGACTGACTTTCGTCTTAGAGCCCACCATCGGCACATACAGCGGCGGTACCGTCCGGGATTCGCACCCGGTTATCTTGTTCAGCAGAAGCTCCCGAACAAAGCCCCTGCCACACAACAGTTTGTTCAGTTGTCCATACCATCATAGCACCAACCGGGCAGGCTGTCAACTGCAAATGTCTGCCAACAAGACCATTGCATTGCCGGATTATCTGTGCTATAATGGAAAAAATACGGGAAAAGAGGTGTCTTATGGGTCTTTTTGTCAACATTCGCGCCAAAGGAAACTATCCCGCCAATGCCCTTTCCAATGAATATCCCCACAATTTCCGGCTGGATGGGGTCCCTATCAAAAGCATGGAATCTTTCCTGCAAAGCCTGAAATTCTCAGACCCCGCCCAGCAGGTGCAGGTGTGCCACATGGAGGCCAAAGAAGCCATCTGTGCAGGCAGGCAGCAGAATTGGAAAGCCACCGAGCCGCTTTACTGGCAGGGTGTACCCTTCAGCCGTTACAGCAAAGCCTGCCGGGGTCTGCTGGGACGGGCTTTCGATATGTTGGGCCGCAATCCCCGGTTTATCAAGGCTCTGCAGGACAGCGGCTGCCGTCCGTTATTGCACACCGGCGGCAAGATTTTCCCCTGGAATACCTGTCTGACCGCGGCTGAGTTCTGTTTCCAGCTGCAGCGGCAGCGGCGAAAAGTGCGCCGGCTGGATGCCATGCCCCCCTGCCCCGAACTGGTGGAATACGATGAAGATGATGAATGAGGAATCCCCTATGTTACTGCCAAATGATTATTCCCAAACCATGGAAGACCGGCTCCGTCACGCCCTGGAATTCCAGCGCCACCCGGAAAACGATAACATTGAAGACTGGATGGCCCTGCGTCTGGTCAGCTGCGACCCGGAAAACAATCAATACCAAATCCGGGCCAACACCGCCCCATGGATGCGCAACGCTGTGGATCATGTTCACGGCGGCATCTGCACCGCTTTTTTGGATCAGGCCATGGGCTGCGTCTGCCATTGTCAAAAAGAATCGGCGGAAATCGCCCCCACCATTGAAATGAACCTGTCTTTCCACCGGCCGGTGCTGCTGGACAGCCAAATCCTTCTGAATATCCAGGTGCTGTCTGTTACCCGGCATCTGATCCGCATGGCCGGCCAGATTGTAATGGCCGACGCGCCGGACAAGATCTGCGTTTCCGCCACCGCCACCTTCTATTGCCGGTAATCATCCCGTTTCAAATTTTCGTTGATCGCTCTGTTCTTTCCCGGCATGATCGCAGGGCAAGGCTATGGGTGGCGCGGTTGTAGCCGGAGCGATAACCCCCAATTTGCTACACAAAAAAGCGGTGCCGCCCGGCACCGCTTTCTGCTGTTTACGGATGAAACATACCCTGCGTCAGCATGGGCATAATATCCCGCTCCACCATTTCGTCCACCTGCTGATCATCCATCTCCTCAAAAATGGCCCGCAATCCCAGGAAATTGGTGATCCCCATCAGGGCATAGGCCAAATTGGTCACATCCGGTGACTTCAGCTCCTGGGCATCCTTGGAAAGAGCGCGGGCATAGCTGGCGGCAAAGGAGGTATAGTAGTCGGCAAACATCTGCTTGTCCACCGCCAAAGAGCCCCAGATAATATTGTACACATTGGGATTCTTCACCGCGTAACGCACAAAGCATTTGATGCCCTCTTTTTCCTTTTCCGCACGGGTTTGGCAGCCGGCAATGGCCACTGCCAGGTGCCGCTTGATCTGCCGCTTGTAAATTTCCACCAGATAGCGGTACAGATCCGTCTTGGAATCAAAATAAATGTAGAAGGTACCCACTGCCGTGTGGGCCTCCTTGCAGATATCGGAAACAGAAACCGCGGAGAAACCCCGCTGATTGAACAGCTGATCCGCAGCCTCCAGCAGCGCCAGCATTTTGGCAAAGCCCTGAGAAGTTTTGGGTGTATTGGTTCCGGGAACCTGGTAGGTCAGAACATCGCTCATAGCAATTTCCCCTTATGGATGGTTTTTTCTATCTTATCGCATCCGAAACCAAATTGCAAGGAAAAATCTCTTCGCTTTTTTTGTAAAACATAACCAAATCGCAGGTTTTTCCACATTCTGTCATTGACAAAAAGTTGCATTTATGGCATACTGAAATAAAGAACATGAACAATATTCATGTCTTGCTTTTTGGAGGTAGATTTATGACATTTAGCGAACTGAAAATCGGGCAAACCGCCTCTGTACAAAAAACCTTTTCCGCCGCGGATGTGACCATGTTCGCCGGTGTGAGCCTGGATGTAAATCCGGTCCATATGAGCGATGCGTATGCAAAGAACACCCTGTTCGGCAAGCGCATCGTCCATGGCATTCTGACTTCCGGTCTGATCTCTGCTGCCCTGGGCAATTATCTGCCCGGTCCCGGCACCATTTACCTGGGTCAAGAGCTGAAATTCCTGGCGCCTGTGTATTTGGGCGACGATATTACCGCCACCGTGGAGATCGTGGAGCTGCGGGAAGACAAGAAAATCGTCAAGCTCAATACCTCCTGCGTCAACCAGGATGGCAAAACTGTTATTTCCGGTCTGGCGACCGTAAAATTTGACAAATAAAATAAAAAATATATACATCAGGAGGAAACCATGGCAGAATTCAGATCTGTTCTGTTTGAACAAATGATCCGTGACTTCGCTGAAAACGAAGTCAAACCCCTGGCACAGCAGACCGACGAAGAAGAGCGCTTCCCCATTGAAAATGTGGAGAAAATGG
>JAZOBI010000105.1:0-9999 GCA_045595885.1 Faecousia sp.
CCCCGCCCCGCGCTGGGGGTGGGGGGGCGGGGGTGGGGGGGGGCGCCGCGGCGGGCCGCGGAGACGGTGGTGGGTGCCGGCGCGGTGATCGGCGCCAATGCTTTTGTCACCAGATCTGTGGAACCGGGCGCCACCGTCATCGGCCACAGAGGTCTTTCATAACCTCGCCGGCCAGCAAAAGTCCCGCGATGCCGGGAATATGGGGCATACTGCCGGGAATTTGCCGCTTGCCGATGGCGGCGGCTTCTTCTTCGGCGCCCACGGGCTTCAGCGCCTCCTCGGTGGAGTAGACCACCTTCATGTGGGAAATGCCCCGTTTTTTCAGTTCCTTACGCATGACCCGCGCCAGAGGGCAGATGGTGGTTTTGGAAATATCCGTCACCGCAAATTTGGTGCCGCAGAGCTTATTGCCGGCGCCCATACAACTGATGATGGGCGTACCCGCGGCAAAGGCCCGTTCCGCCAGGCACAGTTTTCCGGTCACCGTGTCGATGGCGTCCACAATATAATCATACTGGGAAAAATCAAATTGATCCGCCGTTTCAGGGGTGTAGAAGACAGGGTGCGTGGTGATGATGGCCTGGGGATAGATGTCCAGCAGCCGCTGCCTGGCCACCTCCACCTTCAGCTTGCCGACGGTGGAGTGGGTGGCGAACAACTGACGATTGATATTGGTGATGCTGACGGTGTCGCTGTCGATTAAGTCCAGCGCGCCAACGCCGCCCCGGATCAGCGCCTCGGCGGTATAGCCGCCAACGCCGCCGATGCCGAAAATCGCCACACGGGCGCCGCGCAGCGCCGCCATGGCTTCGTCACCCAGCAGCAGGCGGGTGCGGGAAAACTGTTCCTCCATAGAATCAGTCAGCGAAATCCAGAACGTCCTTGTAGCGCTCCTTGAAGATCTCGTACACAGCGGTCAGAATTTCTTCGCTTTCCACAGCCAGGTAATTTTCGTTCTCTTCGTCCACAGGCTCGATCTCCAGAATGACGATCTCATTGGATTCCTCTTCCACGGGCATGAGAATCAGGTATTCCTTATCCTGGTATTCGATGACATCCAGGTATTCAAAGTCGATATCGTTGCCGTGCTCGTCGGTGAGGGTGAGAATATTCATTTCCTCTTCGGGCAGCATTTCCTTGTTGTTATCCATATGGGTTTTCCTCCTGGTTTTTTGAATTCGCTACCATTGTAACGGCAAAGCGGTAAAAAAGCAACCATAAAATCCGGCTGTTTTTCTGTGACCGGTGTAAAAACGCCTAAAAATCCAACAAAAGAGGCAGGGGGTTTGCAGGAACATACAAAAATCGCTTCCCGGACTTGACAAACTCACAAAAAAATACTAATCTAGTCTAGATTACTGTGGGGATAGTGTTTGTCCCCTCAATATATTCCGGAAGGAGAACGGCTATGCGCGCAAGTGGCATTTTGATGCATATTACATCCCTGCCCGGTCCCTATGGCATTGGTACCATGGGCAAGGAAGCGTTCCGTTTTGTGGATTTTTTGAAAAAAGCCGGCCAGGCTTATTGGCAGATTCTGCCTCTGACACCCACCGGCTACGGCGACTCGCCCTATCAGTCCTGCTCCACGTTTGCCGGCAATCCCTACCTGATCGACCTGCAGATGCTGGTGAAGGAAGGCTTGCTGAAGGAGGAGGAGATCACCGTCATCGACTGGGGCAACCAGTCCGATAAGGTGGACTTCGGCATACAGTATAACAATCGGTTGACTGTCCTGCGGAAGGCTTATGCCAGATTCCAGGATAAAAAGCAGGCCTGTGCCAAATTCCGGGCAGACAACGACAGCTGGCTGCCGGACTTTGCCCATTTCATGGCGCTGAAGGCCAAATTCGGCGGAACGCCCTGGTATCAGTGGGAAGATGGCCTGAAATTCCGGGAGCCTGAGGCTCTGGAGGCTTCGTTCCGGGAATTGGCAGAGGATATCCGGTTCTATTGCTTTGTGCAGTACCTGTTCAATAAACAATGGAATGCTCTGCGGGATTATGCCCACAAAAAAGGCATCCGGATCATTGGCGATGTACCCATTTATGTTCCCTATGACTCTGTGGAGGTGTGGAAGAATCCGGAGCTGTTCCAGCTGGATGAAACCCTGGCGCCTACCGCGGTGGCGGGCTGTCCGCCGGACGCTTTCTCTGAGGACGGTCAGCTTTGGGGTAACCCCTTGTACCGCTGGGATGTGATGAAGAAGCAGGGCTTTGCCTGGTGGGTGACCCGTTTGGGTGCTGCCGGAAAGCTGTATGATACCGTGCGGCTGGATCACTTCCGTGGCTTCGAGGCCTATTGGGCTGTTCCCTATGGTGATTCCACCGCCAAAAACGGCAAGTGGGTGAAAGGCCCTGCTATGGATTTCATCCGCACCATTCAGGAAAAGCTGCCCCAGCTGAACCTGATCGCCGAAGACCTGGGCTTTTTGACCCAGGAGGTGCTGGACCTGCGGGACGACAGCGGCTTGCCCGGCATGAAGGTGCTGCAGTTTGCCTTCGATTCCCGGGAACCGTCGGATTATCTGCCCCATACGTATCCTGCCAATTCGGTGTGCTACACCGGCACCCATGACAACATGACCACCCGCCAGTGGTTCGACACCGCCACAGAGGCGGCTGTGGCCTACGCGGCGGAATATATGGCGCTGAGCAAGAAGGAGGGCTATGTGTGGGGCGTGATCCGCACCGCATTTGCCTCCGTTTCCCAGCTTTGCGTCACCCCGTTGCAGGACTGCCTGGATCTGGGCGGTGATGCGCGGATGAATTTCCCCGGCACCCAGACCTCCGCCAACTGGACCTGGCGCGCCAAAGACGGCATGATCACCACATCCCTGGCCAAGAAGCTGCGGGCGATGACGGTGCTTTACGGCCGTATGCAAGAAGAAAAGAAAGTAGGAGAAAAATAACCATGAGCTATAATTGTATGAACATCCTCCGTTGGACCGAGGCCCGACTGAAGTATGCCCATGACACCACCTTGAAGGAAGCCACGCCCCAGGCACTGCACGAAGCGCTGAGCCACGCGGTGATGATGGCCATTTCCGACAACTGGACGGAATCCAAGCAGCGCCGTGCCCACGAAAGAAAGGCTTACTACATTTCCGCCGAGTATCTGATCGGCCGTCTGGTATATTCCAACCTGTACAATCTGGGCATTCTGGATGAGATGCGGCAGCTGTTTGCTGACCGGGGTGTGGACCTGGCCTGCCTGGAAGAGATTGAGGATGCCGCTTTGGGCAACGGTGGCCTGGGCCGTCTGGCCGCCTGCTTCCTGGACTCTGCCGCTTCCACCAATATCCCCCTGTCCGGTTATGGCCTGCGCTATAAGTTCGGCCTGTTCAAGCAGAGCTTTGACGAGGTGGGCAGCCAGAAGGAAAATGCCGATGACTGGTCCAAGTTCGGCGACCCCTGGTCCTATCGCCGCTACAACCACACCGTGAAGGTCAAGTTCGCTGACCAGACTGTGCTGGCGGTGCCCTATGATGTGCCTGTTATCGGCTACGGCACCCAGAATATCAACACCCTGCGTCTGTGGCAGTGCGAGGCTGAGGAAGAGCTGGACTTCAACGCCTTCAATGATCAGGACTATCTGCGGGCTCTGCAGCAGAAGAACAAGGCTGAGGACATTACCCGTGTCCTGTACCCCAACGACTCTACCTGGGAAGGCAAGCGCCTGCGTTTGAAGCAGCAGTATGTACTGTCTTCCGCCTCCCTGCAGGATATCATGCGGTTCCACAAGCAGGATCACGGCAGCGATGTGAGCCAGTTCTGCGACTTTTATGCCGTGCAGCTGAATGATACCCACCCTGCCATGTCCATCCCGGAGCTGATCCGTCTGCTGATGGCAGAGGGTATGGGCTTTGAGCAGGCCTTTGCCGTGGCGCAGAAGACCTTCTCCTACACCAACCACACCGTTATGAGCGAAGCTCTGGAAAAGTGGAATCTGGATCTGATGCGCAGCGTGGTGCCGGAAATCGTGGACATCATCGTCCGCATTGACGAGAAGCTGAAGCGGGAGCATCCGGGTCTGTTCATTATTAAGGACAATACCGCTCATATGGCCAATATGCTGGTCTATGTGGGCAGCTATATCAACGGCGTTGCCGAGATCCACAGCCAGATTCTGAAGGACGACTGCTTCAAGGAATGGTACGCCGCCTTCCCCGAGCGCTTCCAGAATAAGACCAACGGTGTCACACCCCGCCGCTGGCTGGGCCTGTGCAACCCCGAGCTGACCCAGCTGATCAAGTACCGCATCGGCGGCGACTTCCTGAAGGATCTGGACCAGCTGAAGAAGCTCAAGCCCATGATCGATGATGACATGGTGCTGCAGTTTAACAAGGTCAAGCGCCAGAAGAAGGAACAGCTGTGCAAGGTGATTCACCAGCGGGAGGATATCCGACTGAATCCTGATTTCATTTTCGATGTGCAGGTCAAGCGGGCTCATGAATATAAGCGCCAGCTGTTGAATGCCCTGTCCATCATGGATATCTACTTCCGTCTGAAGGACGGCAGCCTGAAGGATTTCAATCCCACCGTATTCATTTTCGGCGCCAAGTCCGCACCCGGCTATGCCCGGGCCAAGGCGGGCATCCGCTATATCAACCGGATGTCCCGTTTGATCAACAACGACCCCGATGTGGCAAACAAGCTGAAGGTGGTCTTCGTGCAGAACTATAACTGCTCCTACGCCGAGCATATCATCCCCGCTGCCGATATTTCCGAGCAGATCTCTCCTGCCGGCACCGAGGCTTCCGGCACCGGCAACATGAAGCTGATGCTCAACGGCGCGGTGACCCTGGGCACCCTGGACGGCGCCAATGTGGAGATCGCCAAGGAGGCAGGCCAGGAGAACGAGTATATCTTCGGCCATACCGTGGAGCAGATCAACGCTATGCGTGACAGCTACAACGCCCGCAGCATCTATGACATCAATGACCGTCTGCGCAAGGCTATCAATACCCTGGTCGACGGCACTTTGCCCACCGACGATGCCCAGGAGGAGCTGTTCCATGCCCTGCTGGATGGCGCTTCCTGGCACAAGGCAGACCATTATTTCACCCTGCTGGACTACGCTTCCTACATGGAAAAGAAGCTGGAAGCCAACCGGGATTATTCCGATCGCCTGAAGTTCGGCCGTAAGTGTCTGATGAACATTGCCAGCGCGTCCAAGTTCTCCTCCGACCGTACCATTCGTCAGTACGCCCAGGAAATCTGGCACGTGGAGCCCACCCAGTACTAATTTGCATTAACGCCCCGGTTCATCCGAACCGGGGCGTAAAATTTTCTTCCCAAATAGTGGAAACTGTGCTATAGTGAAAGAAAAACGGAAAAGGAGAATGAAAATGCGCAAAAGATTTTGTATTTTGCTGGTTCTTGTCCTGGTGCTGAGCCTGACGGCGGCTGCCTGGGGCGCGGAACGCAGCATCCTTACCACCGCCACAGGCTACACCGGCGCGGCGGATGTGGAATATATGACCGTGGATGGCACCATCGTCAACTGGGGCGCCCGCGGCGAGAATGCCACCTTCCTGACAACGTATGCCGAAAGCTGCTATACCGGCGATTATTCCTGGGAGGTGCTTTCCGCCCTCTCCGGTGGCACCGGCAGCTCTGACGCGTACAGCAGCGACCTGTATGAGGCGCTGCAGGATATGATGGAAACCAATCATACCACCATACAGGGCTATCAGGATACCCGGCAGTACTATCAGTACACCGATTGCGTAAGCGGCGATTACAGCCAGCTTTCCACGTTTTATTCCGGCAAAATGGTCAACGGTGTCTGGGACAGCGGCGTGACCTACAACCGGGAACACATCTGGCCCAGAACTAAGTGCGTCAACCAGAACAAAAAGGAAGACAGCGCCGATATTATGATGCTGCGGCCTGCCAGCCCTTCGGAGAATTCCTCCCGGGGCAACAAGGCCTACGGCGAAAGCAGCGGCTTCTTTGACCCCGGCGTGGATGTCCATGGCGATTGCGCCCGGATGATTCTCTACGGCTATGTCCGCTGGGGTAACACAGGCTATATGTGGGGCAGCGACGGCGTAATGGAAAATCTGGACATTCTGCTGGAATGGATGGAAGAAGACCCGGTGGACACCTGGGAAATGGGCCGAAATGACTCTGTGGAGTCCATCACCGGCGTACGGAATGTATTTGTGGATTATCCCGAATATGCCTGGCTGCTGTTCGGTCAGGAGATCCCTGAAAATATGGTAACACCCTCCGGCATGGCTGCCGGGGAGAATCAAACCCTGGCATCCGGTACCTGCGGCGATAATCTGACCTGGATGCTGACGGAAGATGGCACATTGACCATTTCCGGCACGGGAGATATGTATGACTATGAGGCGGAGGAACCGTGGTATGCATATCGCTGGGATATTACTGCGGCAATCCTAGAGGACGGTGTCACCAGCATTGGCGACCGGGCATTCTACTGGTGCAGCAACCTGGAGAGCGCCACCATAGCCGACAGTGTCACCCGCATTGGCAATCAGGCATTTTATGCCTGCAGCAGCCTGAAAAGCGCCGACATCCCGGACTACATCACCAGCATTGGCGAATGGGCCTTCTATTACTGCAGCAAACTGGAGAGTCTCACTATCCCCAACGGCGTCACCAGCATTGGCGATTATGCGTTTTATTATTGCAGCAGTGTCAAGACTATTACCATTCCTAATGGTGTCACCAGAATCGGTAAGTCTGTGTTCTACCAGTGCAGAAGCATGGAGAGCATTACGCTTGGCGACAACGTCACCAGTATTGGTGATTCCGCGTTCTATAAATGCAACAGCGTGAAGAATATTACCATCCCGGACAGCGTTACCAGCATTGGTAATGGAGCCTTCGCTTCCTGCAGCAGCCTGGAGAGTATCGTGATCCCGGACAGCGTCACCGGTATTGGCGAGCAAGCATTCTCCAGCTGCAGCTCTTTGGAGAGCATCACCATCGGCGAGCGTGTCACCAGCATTGGCAATAATGCCTTCTCCTCCTGCAGCAGCCTGAAGCATATCACCGTTCCGGACAGCGTCACCGGTATTGGCGAATATGCGTTCGCTTACTGCAGTGCTCTGGAGAGCATCACACTTGGCGACAACGTTACCGGCATTGGCGGGTTTGCGTTTTATTATTGCAGCAGCTTGAGGCGCATCGTGATCCCGGACAGCGTCACCGGTATTGGCGAGCAAGCATTCGCCAGCTGCAGCTCTTTGGAGAGCATCACCATCGGCGACGGCGTCACCAGCATTGGCTATTCTGCGTTCTCTTGCTGCGATGGGCTCGCCAGCATGACGATTCCGGACAGCGTCACCAGCCTTGGCGAGGAAGTGTTCTATAGCTGCAGCAATCTGGAGAGCGTCACCATTGGCGACGGTGTCACCGGCATTGGCGCTTATACCTTCTATGGCTGCAGCAAACTGGGAAGTGTCAAGATTGGCAACAGTGTCGCCAGCATTGACAATTGCGCCTTCCAGGAATGCAGAAATCTGACCGAGATTTATTTTGAAGGCGACGCGCCCAGCTTCGGTTCAAACCCGTTCGATGCCGTTACCGCCACCGCGTACTATCCCGGCAGTAATGAGACCTGGACCGATGATGTGAAGCAGGATTACGGCGGCACCATTACCTGGGTTTCCTATGAGCGGGAGGAGGATGAGCCCAACGGGCCGGCAATCCTGGCCAGCGGCACCTGCGGCGATAACTTGACCTGGGTGCTGACGGAAGATGGCACATTGACCATTTCCGGCACAGGCGATATGGGGGATTACATCGATAACGCGCCGTGGTATGACTACTGTTTGGATATCGTAACCGTGATTGTAGAAGACGGGGTTACCCGTATTGGCGGTTACGCGTTCCTGGGTTGCAGCAACCTGGAGAGCGCCACCATAGCCGTCAGTGTCACCAGCATTGCCTGGTATGCATTCTCCGGCTGCAGCGGTTTGACGGACATTACCATTCCGGACACCGTGACCGGCATTGGCGGCTACGCATTCGCCGGCTGCAGCGGCCTGACCCGCATTACCCTTCCGGATGGAGAAACCCATATTAGTGAGGCTGTATTCTACCGCTGCACCGGCCTGACCCACATTACCATTCCGGACAGCATCACCAGCATTGGTGATTCTGCGTTCTATTTCTGCAGCAGTCTGGAGAGCATCACCATCCCGGAAAATGTAACCAGTATTGGCAATTCTGCCTTCTCCGGCTGCAGCAGCTTGACCGGAATATGGGCAAACGCCAATAATCCTTACTTCAGCAACGATGACAGCGGTGTGTTATTCAATCAGAATAAAACGGAACTGATTGCCGCGCCGGGCACGATTTCCGGAACCTATGTGATCCCGGACAGTGTCACCGGTATCGGCGCCCATGCGTTTGAAAACTGCTACAATCTGACAGGCATTACGATCCCGGACAGCGTGACAATCATAGGTGATTCCGCATTCTGTAACTGCACCGGGCTGACCGACATTACCATTGGAAACAGCGTGATCCGCATTGCGGATTATGCGTTCCATTCGTGCCACAGACTGACCGATGTCATCATTCCGGACAGCGTTACCGCCATTGGAAATGCGGCCTTTGGATGGTGCCGGGCGCTGACCAGCGTGACCATCGGCAGCGGTGTCACCAGCATTGGCGATGATGTGTTCGTCGTATGTGTGAATCTGTGGCACGTGCTGTATACGGGCACAGAAGAAGAATGGAATGCCATTTCCATTTCCGGCAGCAACAGCCAGTTGACTTCCGTTACCCGGCATTACAATTGCGCAGGTAACGAGATCGTGGACGGCGTTTGCACCATTTGCAATCCTTCCACCAACATCGCCTCCGGCACCTGCGGCGAGAATCTGACCTGGGTGCTGACGGAAGATGGCACATTGACCATTTCCGGCACAGGGGATATGTATGATTACGAGTGGACCGCTCCATGGGATGGCTCCCGTTCGGATATCACTACTGTAATCATTGAAGACGGTGTCACCAGCATTGGCAGTTTCGCGTTCGCTAGCTGCAGCAACATGGAGAATATCTCGATCCCTGATGGCGTTTGCAGCATTGGCGAGGCGGCACTCTATAATTGCAGCAGCCTGACCAGCGTTGCTATCCCGGATAGCGTTACCAGCATTGGCGGTTATGTGTTCTGCGAATGCAGCAGCCTGACTAACATCAACATCCCGGACGGTGTCACCAGCATTGGCGATTATGCGTTCGCTTGGTGTATCAGCCTGACCGACATCACCATCCCGGATAGCATCACCAGCATTGGCAATGAAGCGTTCGCTTCCTGCATCGGCCTGGGGAGCATCACGATCCCCGACAGCATTACCAGCATTGGCCTTTATGCGTTCCGTGACTGCAGCAGCTTGACCGAGATTTATTTCGTGGGTGACGCGCCCAGCTTTGATACAAACACGTTCGATGCCGTTACCGCCACCGCGTACTATCCCGGCAGTAATGAGACCTGGACCGAGGATGTAATGCAGAATTACGGCGGCACCATTACCTGGGTTTCCTACTGCATCCACGAATGGGACGAGGGTACTGCGACGCTGGAGCCCACCTGCACGGAAGACGGTGTCATCACCTACATCTGCACCCTCTGCGGCGAAAGCTACAGTGAGGTTGCTCCGGCCACCGGCCACCAGATTTCTTTCAGCAGAAGTGAGCCGATGGAGCCTACCTGCACCGAAGAAGGCATGATTGCGTTCTGGTACTGCGGAAACTGCTGCACCTATTTCGCGGATGCAGAACTGACCATGCCTCTGGAAGATCAGACCGGAATGAGCCTGCTGATTCCCTCCACCGGCCACAGCTATGAAGTGACCGATTCCAAGGATGCCACCTGCACCGAAGAGGGCTATGTGACTTACACCTGCCACTGCGGCGAAAGCTACAGTGAGGTGGTTCCGGCCACCGGCCATAACTATGCGGACGGCGTTTGCGTGGATTGCGGCGAAGCCGAAGAGGAGCCGGAAGATCC
>JAZOBI010000106.1:0-4347 GCA_045595885.1 Faecousia sp.
CGCCGCATGGCGAATATAACTGAAAAAACTCCAATGCTAAAAGCATCGGAGTTTTTTCTGGAGCGGGCGACGAGGCTCGAACTCGCTACCTCCACCTTGGCAAGGTGGCGCTCTACCGGGTGAGCTACACCCGCATCTCGGTTCTCTAATGAGAACCGTGGTGCCTCCGGTCGGAATCGAACCAACGACACGCGGATTTTCAGTCCGCTGCTCTACCTACTGAGCTACAGAGGCATGTTGAGCAGAGCTTTTGCTCCGCTCAGATGCATTATATGGCAAGTCGGAGGCCAAGCGGTCTTAGGAAGACAAGCAAGTTGTTCAACTCCTTGGCTCACAGAACGACATGGCTACGATCCGACTTCCATATAAAGCATCTGTGGAGAGCGAAAGCTCTCCACAATATGCCTCTGTAGCTCAGTCGGTAGAGCAGCGGACTGAAAATCCGCGTGTCGTTGGTTCGATTCCGACCGGAGGCACCAGTTGTTGACTTTGTTGGAATCGAAGGAATTCGATTCCGACGGTCGGCACTATTGATGCGGGTGTAGCTCATCCGGTAGAGCGCCACCTTGCCAAGGTGGAGGTAGCGAGTTCGAGCCTCGTCACCCGCTCCAAACATATTAGGGACGCATCGCGTTCCTAATTTCATATGGTACCGTAGCCAAGTGGTAAGGCCCCGGTCTGCAAAACCGTTATTCGCCAGTTCAAATCTGGCCGGTACCTCCAAAATGAAAAGCACACCGATTGGTGTGCTTTTTGTTTTTTGAAAGAAAACCATTAGCTTGATTGGCGGTTTCAAAAAGTGATTGCGCCGCGTCTTGTTTTTGCGGCGGCAGGCTGCCTGCTGATGAGAAAAAACGGCAAAATCCATTTTTGGTGCCGTTTTTTGAAGGGGAATATGTTATGACCTCCGGCATAGCCGGAGGTCATAACTATTTTTGCAGTAATCCTGCTTATTCTCCCAATACTTCGGTCATCATCTGATCTACCAAAATCAAGCAGCGCGGCACATGGAAGGGACCCTTAAAGGTGCTGCCCTTGCAGGCGGGCTGGGTGGGTTTGCCGTCACGGCGCAGATAGCCGTACCACTCGCCATATTCGTCGGCAAAGTACGTCTTGCAGTAGTCAAGAATCCGGTAGAAAATCTCCAAATACTTTTCGTCCTTGGTATCCCGATAAATCATCATGGATGCGATCAAGGCTTCGTTGTGGGGCCACCACAGTTTCATGTCATGCTCGTAGGCCTCGGGGGGATTGCCCAGGCAGTCCATAAAGTACAGGATGCCGCCGTATTCCTGATCCCAACCCTTATTGAAAGCCATGTTGAAGACCTCGATGGCCTTGGCATGGAGCTCCTTGTCACCGATTTCATTGGCATAGTCCATCAGGAACCAGGCGCATTCGATGTCATGGCCGGGGTTGACCATACGGCCTTCGGTGACGTTCAGCCGGGGAGTACCGTCGAGGCAGACGGATTCCAGCGTGACGCCCAACTCGGGCTTCACATGGTAGCGGAAGATATCCTCCACACACTCCTTGGCGCGGGCGTCGTAAACATCCTTCATTTCGGGGTCCACACGCTTCATAACGCCGGTTACATTGAGAATGATCATGGGAATACCCAGGGCGCGGCCGGTACGGGTGGATTTGGGACCCATGCCGGTGGGGTCGGTCATGCCGTGGTTCAGATTCCAGTACATATCGTAGGCCCGGCGAGCCCGCAGCAGATGCTCTCTTTCGCCGGTGACGCCGTAGTATTCAGCATTGGCGATACAGTAGAATGCTTCGGAGTAGCAGTAGCGGCGCTGGCGCAGGGGAGTGCCATCGCCTTCTACGGTGAAATACAGGCGGCCGTCGGCGTCGTGATTGACACAGTGCTCCTCCAGGAAGTCAATGCAGCTCTTGGAGAAAGCCAGCCAATCCTGCCGAACACCATAGATTTTGCACAGGTAGGCATAGGTCCAGCCGCAGCGGCCCTGCATCCACACGCTCTTGTCGGTGGAGTAGACCTGCGCGGTCCGGTCCAGACAGGTGGTGACACCGCCGTGTTGATGATCCCAGCCGTTTTTCAGCCAGAAATCGGCCACATTGGACAGCTGATTGCGGATCCACTGTCGTTCTGCGAGAAACTTTTTGCGATCCATAATTTATCCTCCATTTATTTATTTGTTTCTTGATGACAATCGGAAAAAACTGTGCTACAATACAGGCAGATTTTTCCGGAGGTTTTCCTATGTTTAAGAGTTTGTTCAGACCGGACAGCCATCTGATGATCGTCATGACCCAGATCACGGATTGTATCTTTCTGTCCTTGTTCTTTCTGATCGGCTGCGTGCCGGTGGTGACCATCGGCGCGTCCTTCGCGGCGCTGTATGATGCTACGTTCCGGGGTTTCCGGGATGGGGAGAAGAATTCCTGGCAGCGGTTTCTCCATTCCTTCCGGATCAACTGGAAGAGTGGCATTGTTCCGACGATCATTTTCCTGGCGGCGGCGTGCGGATTGTGCTATGGGGTGATTCAGTGCTGGAACGCCGCGGTGTATCAACAAATTTCCTGGGGCGTGTTCGCCGGCCTGGCTCTTCTGGCCATGGTGCTCGTTGGCGTGCTGAGCCTGCTGTTTCCCATGCTGAGCCGGTTTGAAAACGGTACCGGTGCGCTGCTTCGAAATACCGTAGTGCTGGCGTTGGGCAATATTCCCCGGATATTGGCTTTGGGTATTTTAAATTCTGCGGCAATTCTGCTGTGCCTGCGTTATATTTTTCCCCTGTTTTTCCTGCCGGCGCTGGCGGCGCTGATTGGCACATGGCTCATTGAGCCCATTTTTCGGCCATTTATGCCACAGGAAGAAACGGAAACCGATGAAGAAGCTGCCCGGTAAGGCGGCTTCTTTTATTTTACGATTTCCGGCACCAGACTTGCAAGGCGCTGCGCCAGTTGGGCGTGGCCTTGACGGGACAGATGCATATAATCAATCTGATTGAACTGACAGCCGTTGGCGTCCATGAAGTGGCATCCCAACAGTTGGGCTTTTTCTTTGTAATAGTGTGCCAGCTCCCGACTCTTCTCGGCGCAGCTTGTGCCCATGCAAGGATCTTTCAGCTCGTCGCCGATGGGAGGCGGCGAAACGATCAGAATATTGGGCTTTTTTCCGCCCCAGCAATCAACGCTCATGCATTTACGCACCAGCCGCTCCATACCAAGGCCAATGCAGGCGGCATTCATACCCAGCCGGTCCTTGGTGTCGTTGGTGCCCAGCATAATGATCAAAAGATCCACAGGTTCGTGGCTTTTGAGAATGGAATAGGCCACGCTGAGCGCATCCATGCTTTCGTGCAGGGGATCGGTAAAAACGGTGGTGCGGCCGGACAGACCTTCCTCCAGCACCAGATATTCATCGCCTAGAATTTTCTGCAGCAGGCAGGTCCAGCGCTCTTCTTCATTGAAGCGGATGCCGCCGTCGGCACAGTCTTTTGGGTCAGCGCAATAGCCGTGGGTGTTGGAATCACCCATACAAACAATGTGTTTTTTCATAAATTGCCCTCCTCTCCCTACACTAAAGCATACCATGTTTTTTTCGCCCGTCAAGTAAAAAATGCAATTCGGCAATATGCAAAAAAACGCAGGAGACTTTTTGTTCAAATGGGAAATAATTTCTCCGGGAGCCGCCAATCTGTGTCCAAACTGTTACGAAAGGTTGACAAATTCCAGCTTTTGGTGTAATATCTTACCAAAGCATGATGAGGGGGTATCCCTGTTGTGCAAATTTTACATGAGGAGAAACAATTTATGAAGAAGATCCTGACTCTGGTCCTGGCTCTGGTTCTGGTTGTGTCCCTGGGCGCTTGCGGCGTGCAGAAGGCTGACGAGAATGTTGAGATCACCCTGTGGACCTACCCCATCGGCAGCTGGACCGACGCTGCCACCGTTGATGCTCTGATCGCTGACTTCAACGCTGTCTACCCCAACATCACTGTCACTGTCGAATACCTGGACTACACCACCGGTGACGACAAGGTCAACACCGCCATCGAAGGCAATCAGGCTCCCGACATCATCATGGAAGGTCCCGAGCGTCTGATCGCCAACTGGGGCGCCAAGGGCCTGCTGGTGGACCTGAAGGATCTGGTTCCCGCCGGCACCTATGAGTCCGTTGCCGCTACCTGCACCTCCCCCAACGGCGAGATGTATGAGCTGCCCGTTTGCATGATCACCCACTGCATGGCCATCAACCGTGACGTGTTCGAGGCTGCCGGCGCTCTGCAGTACCTGAACGAAGAGACCCGCACCTGGAACTCCGTTGAAGATTTCTTCAAGGCTGTTCAGGCTGTTTATGATGCCGGTTATGAAACC
>JAZOBI010000107.1:0-9072 GCA_045595885.1 Faecousia sp.
CGCTGCCGAGATCGTTTACAACAACGGCAACATCATCCCCGTTGTGCTGGATAACTCCATCACCGGTATGACCGGCCACCAGGACAACCCCGGTTCCGGCCACAACCTGCGCGGTGAGATCGCCACCTCCATCAAGATCGAAAAGGTCCTGGAGGCTTATGGCTACGAGAACATTTACATCGTGGATCCTCTGGATCTGAAGGCCATGGAAGACGCCATCAAGGGTGCCATGAACTCCGAAAAGCGCTCCGCCATCATTACCCGCCGTCCCTGCCTGCTCATCAAGCGCATCAAGCACGATATCCAGCTGTGCGTTACCGATGAGGACAAGTGCATCGGCTGCAAGAAGTGCCTGAAGGTGGGCTGCCCCGCCCTGATGATCAAGGACGGCAAGTGCAAGATCGACGCCAACCAGTGTGTAGGCTGCACCGTCTGCGCCCAGGTCTGCCCCGTGAACGCTATCAGCAGAAAGGAAAAGTAAGATATGGAAAAGAAGAGTGCTCTCCTTGTTGGTGTTGGTGGCCAGGGTGCCATTCTGACTGCCAAGGTTCTGGTCAATGGCCTCATGAAGGCCGGCTTTGATGTGAAGATGTCCGAAGTCCACGGCATGAGCCAGCGTGGCGGCAGTGTTTCCACCCAGGTCCACTGGGGCGAGAAGGTCTATTCTCCCGTCATCGGCCAGGGTGCCGCTGATATCGTGGTTGCCTTCGAGAAGATGGAAGCCGTCCGCTATGCCGATTATTTGAAGCCCAACGGCGTTGCCGTTATCAATGATTATGAGATCGTTTCCTCCACCATCGCCACCGGCGCCGCGGAGTATCCCGCCGGCTGCCTGGAGGCTATGCAGGAGAATTTCGAGTGCTATACTCTCAATGCCGCCAAGATCGCTGAGGATCTGGGCAGCGCCAAGTGCATGAACATCGTGCTGTTCGGTGCCATGACCGCGGCCCTGAAGATGGACGACATCGACTGGGAGGCCGTCATCGCCGAGACCGTCCCCGCAAAGTTCAAGGAGCTGAACCTGAACGCCTACCGTGCCGGCCGCGCTGCCGCCATGGCGAAGTAAGAGGTGTCCTATGATCAAGAATTTGGCTGAACTGCGCAGTATGAATGCCGCGGGTGAGAAGAAGACCTGCGCCGTTGCCTGCGCCCATGACGCCCACACCTTAGAGGCCATCATGACCATGCGGAATGAGGGTTTGATGAACTGCCTGCTGGTGGGCCACACGGATGAGATCAAGAAAATCGCCGCTGACCACGGTTATGAAGTCAGTGACGCCGAGATCATCGAAGCTGCCACCGACGAAGAAGCCGCCCAGGTTTGTGTAGATCTGGTTCGTGATGGCAAGGCCGGCTTTATCCTCAAGGGTATCCTGCAGACCGGAACGCTGCTGAAGGCTGTTGTCAACAAGCAGACCGGCTTGAATGTGGGTAACATTATTTCCCACTTTGCCCTGGTGGAACTGCCCGGTTATCCCAAGCTGCTGGGTGTCTGCGACTCCGGCATGATCCCTTCCCCTGATTTGGAGACCAAGAAGGGTATTCTCCACAATGCCGTAGGCGCCATGGCAAAGCTGGGCTATGAGAAGCCTCTGGTTTCCGCCCTGTGCGCTGCCGAGGCTGTCAGCCCCAAGATCATCGAAACCGTGGACGCTGCCGCATTGAAGGAAGCTTCCCTGGCCGGCGAACTGGGCAATTGCTATGTGGAAGGCCCCATCTCTTTCGATCTGGCCATGAATCCCGAAGCGGCTAAGGTAAAGCGCTACGAAAGCCCCGTGGTTGGCAACAGCGATATTCTGCTGGTTCCTTCTCTGGCCACCGGTAACATCATGGTCAAGACCATGCTGCAGTTTGCCGGCGCCCAGATGGCCGGCTGCATCGTAGGTGCCAAGTGCCCCATCGCTCTGATTTCCCGGGCAGCCAGCTATGAGGAGAAGTATTACTCCCTGCTGCTGTGCGCGCTGATCAGCTAAGGACCAGTCGCAGGGGCGATTCGTGAATCGCCCCTACAAATCATTTTCCGAAGAGGAGAATTTCATGTACTTACAGTTAATTATCAATCCCGGCTCCACCAGCACAAAGCTGGCCATCTACCGGGGAGAAGAAAAGCTGGTTCAGGAGGATGTGACCCACGATTCCGCGGAACTGGCAAAATACAAGGATATTGTGGACCAGGTGCCTATGCGCATGGCCTTTATCCAGGATTTTTTGACCCGTCACAATGTGAAGCCTGAGCAGCTGCATTGCGTCATGGGCCGTGGCGGTCTGCTGCCCGGCCTGAAAGCCGGCGGCTATCGGATGAATGAGGATCTGAAGATTGCCCTGGGTGGCGACCTGAGCTCTCCCCATGCTTCCAACATCGGCGGTATTCTGGCCTATGAAATCGCCAAGCCTCTGGGCATACCTGCCTACATCTATGATGCCGTGACTTCCGCGGAGCTGCCCCATTTGGCCCGCATCACCGGCACCCCGGATGTGTACCGCAATTCCTTCTGCCACGCCCTGAACTCCCGCGCCCAGGCGATCCGCTACGCAGGACAGATTGGCAAGGAATACAAGGATTTGCGGCTCATTGTTGCCCATCTGGGCGGCGGCATTTCCCTGAGCGTTCACCAGGACGGCCGCATTGTCGAGACCATCGGTGATGACGAAGGACCCTTCTCTCCCGAGCGCGGCGGCGCCATTCCTGCCCTGGAGCTGATCAAGATGTGCTTCAGCGGCAAGTACACCCAGGCTGACATGAAAAAGCTGATGCGCGGTAAGGGCGGCATGATGGCCTACCTGGGCACCAGTGACGCCCGTGTCATCGAAAAGCGCATCGCCGAAGGTGACACAAAGGCCAAGGAAATCTATGAGGCCCAGGCCTATCAGGTGGCCAAGGGTATTGGCCTGCTGTCTGCTACCATGAAGGGCAAGGTGGATGCCGTTATTCTCACCGGCGGCATGGCTTACTCCAAGATGCTCACTGGTTGGATCGAGGAATATGTTCGCTACATCGCCCCTGTAGTGGTGCTGGCCGGCGAAAATGAAATGGAAGCTTTGGCGTTCGGCGGCATCCGTCTGCTCGATGGCAAGGAGCAACCCAATATTTATACTTTACCGGAGGGATATCAGGTATGATCAACGAATCCATGTATCAGCTTGGCAGCAAGCAGTCCTGCATCCGTGAGCTGTTTATGTTCGGTATGGAGCGGGCAAAAGTTGTGGGAAAGGAAAACGTCTTCGATTTTTCCATTGGCAATCCTTCTGTGCCTGCGCCCCAGCGCGTAGTGGAAGCCTTCCGGGAAATGACTGCCCGTGGCGATACGCTGGAAATCCACAGCTATACCCCGGCTGCCGGTGATCCCTATGCCCGCAGCGCGGTGGCGGCCAATCTGGCCATGCGCACCAATACGCCTATTGGCATGGAGCATATTTTCCTGACCTGTGGCGCCGCGCCCGCTCTGGTAAGCGTGCTGCGCGCTTTGGCGCTGCCGGATAGTGAAGTCATCGGCATTACGCCCTACTTCCCGGAGTATCGCCCCTTCTGTGAGCACACCGGCCATAAGTTTGTGGTTTGCCCCGCGGACTTTGAAAATTTCCAGATCAATTTCCCCGAACTGGAAAAGTGCATTACCCCCAAGACCCAGGCTATCATTGTTAACTCTCCCAACAACCCCTCCGGCGCCGTTTACACCAAGGAGACTCTGGAAACCCTGGCAAAGCTGCTGAACCGGAAATACGCGGAGTATGGCCATCCCATTTACGTCATCGCCGACGAGCCCTACCGTGAGCTGACCTACGATGGCGCGTATGTCAATTACATTCCGGAAATTTACCCCAACACCATCATTTGCTATTCCTATTCCAAGGTATTCAGCCTGCCCGGTGAGCGTATTGGCTACTTCTGTGTGCCGCCCTGCTGCACCGATGGCAAGAAGCTGTTTGCCGCCGCTGCCGGCGCTGCCCGTATCATGGGTCACGTCTGCGCCCCCAGCCTGCAGCAGATGGTGGTTCGCGCCTGTGCTGAGGTGAAGCCCGATTTGACCATCTATGATCAGAACCGCAAGCTGCTCTACGAGGCGCTGACCAGCTACGGCTATCAGTGTGTTTATCCCAAGGGCGCTTTCTACCTGTTCGTTAAGGCTCCCTACGGCACTGCCAAGGAGTTTTCTGACCGCGCCAAGCGGGAGAATCTGTTGATCGTTCCTGGTGACGACTTCGGCTGCCCCGAATATTTCCGGGCCAGCACCTGTGTATCCTATGAGATGATCAAAAAGAGCCTGCCTGTCTTCAAGATGCTGATCGACGAGGGTAAGTAATTCCAAAATAAATTCCGCCGCTGTGGGTGAACTACAGCGGCGGTTTTTTATTCACAATGCTCCGGGCAGGTCAGGTGAACCAGCTGCTTCAACATATCATGGAGCATTTTCGTCTGCAGCGATTCCGCGGCCCGGTAATAGACCTCCTTGCCTTCCCGGCGGCTGACGACCAATTCGGCGGCGCGCAGCTGCTTCAGGTGATGGGAAACGGCAGGGCTGCTCATGCCCATCAGCGCGGAAAGGTTCATGACACATTCTTCGCAGTGGCAAAGCAGCCAGAAAATCCGAATCCGGGTGGGGTCGGAAAGCTGCCGGAACAGGTCGGAAATCAGGAGAAATTCCTCGTTGTTCGGCATATTTTCGAAGGTATGCCGGCTGTGAGGACCGTGATCATGGGGCAGAACAGGCATAGGGGTTCCTCCTTAACATTGTTTTGTGAACATGGCGCGGCTGGCGTTGAGCACCGCCAGTACCATCACACCCACGTCGGCAAAAATGGCCAGCCACATATTGGCAATGCCCAGGGCTACCAAAATCAGCGCAAGAACCTTGATGCCAATGGCAAAGACGATGTTTTGGTAGACGATGCGCATACATTTGCGGGAAATGCGGATGGCCTTGGGGATTTTCAATGGGTCGTCATCCATCAGCACGATATCCGCCGCTTCGATGGCGGCATCGGAGCCCATGGCGCCCATGGCGATACCGATATCTGCCCGGCTCAGAACCGGGGCGTCATTGATGCCATCTCCCACGAAGACCAAAACGGAATTCTCGGACTTCTCTGCCAGCAATGTTTCCACGCGGCTCACCTTGTCAACCGGAAGCAACTGGCTGTACACCGAGGAAATGCCCAAGGCTTCAGCGGTCTGCCGGGCAACGGAGTCCCGGTCACCGGTGAGCATGACGATGTGGGCCGTGCCGGCATCTTTTAGGGCGGTCATGGCCTGAGCAGCGGTGGGTTTCAGGGTATCTCCCAGCAGAATGGAGCCGGCATATTGACCGTCAATGGCAATGTGCACCGCTGTGCCGGCTTCAGGGCAGGCAGCGGGAGTGATGCCCAATTGCCTCATCAGCTTTTCGTTGCCCGCGGCAACCTGATTGCCATCTACCGTGGCGATTACACCGTGGCCGCTGAACTCTTCCACATTGGTAACGCGGCTGCGGTCAATGGGCTTGCCATAAGATTGCAGAAGACCTTTGCTGATGGGATGGGATGACGCGGATTCTGCCAGGGCTGCATACGCGAGCAACTGCTCCCGGGGCAGGGTGTTGTTATGGATTTCTGTAACGGTAAAGGTGCCCCGGGTTAGGGTGCCGGTTTTGTCAAACACCACGGTTTCCGTTTTGGAAAGGGCTTCCAGGAAATTGGAACCTTTTACCAGTACACCTTCCCGGCTGGCGCCGCCGATGCCGGCGAAAAAGGTCAGCGGAATACTGATGACCAGGGCGCAGGGGCAGCTGGCTACCAGGAAGGAAAGGGCCCTGTACAGCCATACGGACCAATCGGCGGGGATTCCGAGAAGCAACTGAATCACCGGAGGGAAAATGGCCAGCGCCAGAGCGCTGACGCACACGACCGGGGTATAATAACGGGCAAATTTGGCGATGAAATCCTCGGATCGGGACTTGCGGGAACTGGCATTTTCCACCAGATCCAGAATTTTGGACACGGTGGAGTCGCCAAACTCTTTGGTGGTGCGAATTTTCAGCAGGCCGGTCAGATTGATGCAGCCGCTGATGACTTCGCTTCCTTCGGACGCGTCCCGGGGCAGACTTTCGCCGGTGAGCGCGCTGGTATCCAGGGTGGAATGGCCGGAAAGAATGACGCCGTCAATGGGGATTTTTTCGCCGGGCTGTACCACGATGACGGTTCCAATGGCCACTTCTTCCGGATCCACCTGCAGCAGCGTGCCATTTTCCTCTATGTTGGCATAGTCCGGACGGATATCCATCAGGGCGCTGATGTTTTTTCGGCTTTTTCCTACGGCATAGCTTTCAAACAACTCGCCGATTTGGAAAAACAGCATGACAGCCACCGCTTCTCCATAGTCGCCGGTGTGGGTCAGCCCCAAAACCAGCGCGCCGATGGTGGCCACGGCCATCAGAAAATTCTCGTCGAATATTTGCCGGTTACAGATGCCTTTGAAGGCTTTGATCAGTAATTGGTGGCCGATGACAAAGTAGGGGATCAAATACAGCGCAAAACGCAGCAATCCGGTGACCGGGATAAAATGCAGCGCCAGCAACATGGCTGCGGATATGACGATCTGCAGCAGTAGTTTTCGTTGTTTTTTGGTCATGGGAACCTCCGGTTTGGGAAGATAAATGGTTGTTTACACTACGATGGTGCCGTAGGGTGTATGTGTAAACAACAATTTATATCTCGATAGAAAAGTCAGAGTCGATCTTTTTGCAGGTTTTGGTAACGGTCTGTAAAGTTGCGGCAAGATCCGCGCCTTCGGCAAATTCCAGAATCATTTTTTGGGTCAGATAGTTGACGGTGGCGGATGTAATGCCGGGGAGTTTGCTCACGGCGGCTTCCATTTTGACGGCGCAGTTGGCACAATCTACTTCGATGCTGTATTTCTTCTTCATAGGGAACTCCTTTCAATTTAACGATTAAGTAAATGTTTAATCGAACCAATTATAGCATATGCCAAATTGGCTGTCAACGGGCAAAGAAAAGAAAGATTTTTGTGTTTTTCCACAAATGCGCGGTTGCAAAATCCACAGGATATGTTATAATCATAAGGTATAAGCAAAATTGCGCCGTTTACGAAGCGGTAATCTGAATACAAGGATGGTAGACAAATATGCTTGATCCCAAGAATATCCGTAATGTAGTGATCGACGGTCACAGCCTGACCTTTGAAGGCTTTATCGCCGTAGCCCGTTTTGGCGCCAAGGTGGAGCTTGCTTCCAGCGCCAAGGAGGCCATGCAGCGCTCCCGTGACCTGGCAGAGAAAATTTCCGCCCAGAAGCGCGTGGCCTATGGTATCACAACCGGTTTCGGTGACTTTGCCACCGTGGCGGTTCCTGATGATATGTCTGCGCAGCTGTCCACCAATCTGATTCTCAGCCACTGCACCGGCACCGGCGAACCCTACGCCGACGAACAGGTTCGTGGCATGATGCTGCTGCGTGCCAATGCTCTGTGCGTAGGCGTCAGCGGCGTGCGTCCCATTTTGGTGGAAATGCTGGTGGATATGCTCAACGCCGGCGTGACCCCCATTATTCCCCAGAAGGGAAGCCTGGGCGCATCCGGCGACCTGGCACCCCTGAGCCACATGGGCCTTGTTCTGCTGGGCCGTGGCATGGCCAACTATCACGGCCAGAAGATGACCGGCGCAAAGGCCATGGAAATGGCCGGTATCCCCACTCTGGACACGCTGGTCAGCAAGGAAGGCCTGGGCATCACCAACGGCACCTGCGCCATGACCAGCGTTGGCGCGCTGAATCTGTACGATACCATTTGCGCCGCACAGCTGGCAGACCTGGTGGCGAGCCTGACTTTCACCGCTCTGACCGGCCAGCGCAATGCCTATGAGGAGCGGGTTCACACCGTTCGCGGCCACAAGGGTCAGATCCGGGTCGCGAAAAATCTGCGGCTGCTGACCGACAATTCCGAAATTGTGGAAAAGAGCCAGGGCCTGCGTGTGCAGGATGCTTACGCGCTGCGCTGCATCCCCCAGGTTCACGGCGCTGTCCGTGACTCCCTGGAGTACATCCTTTCCAAGGTGGAGATCGAGCTGAACGCCGTCACCGACAACCCCCTGCTGTTTAACGAGGACGAGGCTGTTATTTCCGGCGGCAACTTCCATGGCGAGCCTATGGCGCTGCCCTTTGATTTCCTGGGCATCGCCTGCTCCGAGATCGCCAGCATTTCCGAGCGCCGTACCGAGCGTATGGTCAATGCCGCCCTGTCCAACGGCCTGACTCCCTTCCTGACCACCGTTGGCGGTGTCAACTCCGGCTTTATGATCGTCCAGTACTCCGCTGCCTCCATGGCTTCTGAAAATAAGGTGCTGGCGCATCCTGCCTGCGTCGACTCCATTCCCTCTTCCGCCAACCAGGAAGATTTCGTTTCCATGGGCACCACCGCTGCCCGTAAGGCCGGCACCATTCTGCAGAACACTCTGTCCTGCCTGGCTTTTGAACTGCTGACCGCCTGCCAGGCCATCGACATCCGCCGAATTCAGCGCAGCTATGGCCAGGGCTTGTCCCCTGTGGGCGAGGCTGTGTTCAACCGTGTCCGCCAGGATGTGCGCTTCTACGATATCGACCGGGAGATCTGGCCCGACATCGAGGCTGTGGAGAGGATCGTTCGCAGCGGCGAGCTGCTGGAGATCGTTCGTACTCTGGTGCCTGATTTCGAGTAATTCTATCCCGCAGGGTCCGATGCCTGCATTGACCCATTGGAAAACAAGGAGGTTTTTGCATGGGTACTTCCATGGCAAGCGCTTCTTTTCGCCGGCCTGCACAGGTTAACTGGACTGAGATCAAGGCGGAAATCGAAGTGATGTATCAAGGCATAGAGGGCTTGGTAAGCAATTTGGGCCAAGAGCAAAATGTGTATGCCATTGTCAGCCCTTATGGTGACATGGGAATGTTTTTGCAGGATATTCCCCAGCGAGTCAGCGCATTGACCGGAGATTATGCCATTTTCTGTATGTGCGTAGACAGTGATTTTGCGCTGTTGGAGTTGTATCATAATGGCCGGTTGGTAGAGAAATCTGTGCTGGGTGAACCGGAACTGTTCGCAGAAATT